>JAAYQH010000456.1 GCA_012519365.1 Planctomycetota bacterium
ATACCAAAAAGACGCTCGCCGAGCTTCAACGATTAAACATAAATGTAAAACAATTGAGGTCATGTGTGCCTCATGATCCGTAACTATTTGCGCTGTAGTATTAGAATTTGGTTGGATTTTATGGAAATAGGGCTTAGAATTTTACCCTGTCGGCTTCGGGGTTATGGTTTCAAATCCCAATGACAGAAAGCGAGGGCTTGCAGATGAACCGATTCAAACACGGACTCTCCATAGCGGTGTTAATAATAGCGTCGGCCGCTTCGGCCGCAGCATTACCCGAACCTGCCCCCGAAAAACTGCCGCGATGGCGGGGTTTTAACCTCCTCGAAAAATTTATCAAAGGCAGTTCCGCCTCAGGCCCCTATCGCGAAGAAGACTTCCGCCTCATCGCCGAGTGGGGGTTCAACTTTGTCCGCCTGCCGATGGATTACCGCTTCTGGATCAAAGACGGCCAGTGGACGCAAATCGACGAATCGGCCTTTGCCGATATCGACCAGGCCATCGCCTTCGGCCGCAAATACAACATCCACGTCTGCCTCAATTTTCATCGCGCCCCCGGCTATACAGTCGCCCAGCCGGCTGAATCAGCTGACCTCTGGACAGACCCCGAGGCCCAGCGGGTCTGCGCGATGCATTGGGCGTATTTTGCCCGTCGCTACAAAGACGTGCCCAATACTCACCTCAGTTTCAACCTGCTCAATGAGCCGGCCGACATCGACGGCGAGACCTATTACCGCGTCGTCAATCAGCTTGTCCGGGCTATCCGCTGCGAAGATCCCGACCGGCTGATTATCGCCGACGGCCTGAACTGGGGACGACAGCCCTGCAAAGAGCTGCTCCCCCTGCGTCTGGCCCAGGCCACCCGCGGTTACGAACCGTTTAGCCTGACCCATTACAAAGCCGGTTGGGTCAGCGGTTCAGAGTCCTGGCCCGTGCCGCAATGGCCGATCCCCACCTTTGGCGGCGGCTATCTCTATGGCCCTTCCAAGCCCGAGCTTTATTCGCCGATGCGGATTCAGGCCGACCTTCACCAACCGGCCACGCTGACCCTGACCGTCGGAACCGTCTCGGCATCGGCCCATCTGGTCGCCCTGCAGGGCGAAAAGGAACTCTGGTCGCATACCTTCACGCCAGGCCCCGGCCAGGGCCCCTGGAAGCAGGTCGTCTATCGCCCCGAATGGAACATTTATCAGAACGTCTATGATCGCGCCTATGATATTTCTCTGCCGGCAGGGCGGTACACCCTCACGCTCGACAATGTCCGCGGCGACTGGCTGACCCTGACCGGCCTGGAACTAAAGACCTCCAACGGCTGTCGTGCTGTCTTTCCCATCCATCCGGAATGGGGCAAACCCAACGAGCCGCTTACCGTCAAATCCGACCCCCAAAGCTGTCGGTTTGTCGCGCCGCGGTATAAGGATGCCGATTGGTTGTGGCAAGACCTTTTCAGCCCCTGGCACCAGGCCGCTCAACAGGGCATTGGCGCTATGGTCGGCGAATGGGGCGCCTACAACCAAACCCCTCACGACGTCACCCTTCGCTGGATGGAGGATATGCTGCAAACCTACCAACGCGCCGGTCTGGGCTGGGCCTTATGGAACTTTCGCGGGGCGTTCGGCGTCCTGGACAGCGGCCGTTCGGATGTCTGCTACGAAGACTTCAACGGCCATAAACTCGACCGGAAAATGCTCGACCTGCTCCAGCGGTATTAACCCTTAAGTCTTGGCTTCATTTAAGACAGAGTGCGTCTGTTATATTGCCTTGTGATTTCCAATCGTTGATTTCACGGCCATAAACGCCGATTTTCAGCCTTTACTGCGCTGTCGTCTTGGAGTTTATCGCAAGTTAGGACACAGGATGCGGCAGGTCGCGTTGGCTGTCAATAAACACTTGCCAAACCCCTCGCGTCAGTGGATAATAGGGCGGTTATGAAAATTCGCATACTTCATCCCGCACTGCGTGAATTGTTCGATCAACTCCGCTTCGCCCCGACCCGCCAGCAACATAAATATATGGCGGCCGCTGAGAAGCTAATGCTGATCCTTGACCCCCAGCGTGAATACCCCTATGAGTTTATTGTATATCGAATAACAGGGTTTCGACCCACTGGCTTCAAATACGAAGATTGTCTCATCCCCGGCGATGAGGTCTTGGCCGATTTACGGGTATGGCTCTCGCAACTTAGCGGCCGGATGGATGTGCCTGCCGCCTCCCAGCAAGAGCAAATCTTCACCGTCGAGCAGCTGGCCCGGCGTTTTTCTGTATCCGAAAAGACCATCCGCCGATGGGAAAAGCGGGGGTTGACGGGTCGGATTTACGTCTTTCAGGACGGCAAAAAACGCAAAGGATACACCGAAACGGCGGTCTTGCAATTCCAGCGGGAACATCCCGATCTGCTGGCCCGCTCGGCGCGATTTACCAAACTCGACCAAGACGAAAAAAAAACTATTTACCGGCTGGCCTGCCAACAGG
>JAAYQH010000457.1 GCA_012519365.1 Planctomycetota bacterium
AAAACGCGGCTTATTCCACTGTGGTGAAGCTGGGTGTCAAGCGCCAGGTGGCCCACTGGACGCTGGATTGGGCGGACTATGTGGACGGTCTGTACCTCGACAGCAGCGGCGAAGGCCATCACGCCGAACCGAATCTTTTGCCGGATGCCTCCCAGTTTGTTGCCGGTGCGAACCCGGCCAAGACCGGCGAGGCCTTGGATTTGGTGGTTAAGCCGTTATCTGCTGCCTATGCGGGCGATTGGGCTGCTGCGGCTTGTACGAATCAGGTGACGGTGTCGGCTTGGGTCAAGTGGAACGGGCCGAATGGGGCCTGGCAGGGTATCGTCAGTAACCGTGTAACGCCGACTGACGGGAATTTCTATTTCGAAATTCGCCAGGATAACGGGAATGTGCAATTTGCAGGGCCGAATTTTAACCTCCTGGAGAGCGTCAATCTTCCCGTGGGCCAGTGGACTCATCTTGCGGTGACGGCGTGCACCGAAGGGATTGTCATTTATATGGACGGGCTGCCTGTGGCCTCGCGGTTCCCGGCTATGAATGCCTCTATTGGGGAAAAAGTGGTTCCGATGTTTATTGCTGCGTTAGGACGGCCTGACGGCTTGACGCTCGCTTCGCCCTTTAATGGTGTTATCGACGATGTGCGAATCTATAACTTTGCGAAAGATCGCTTTGGTGTTGCGGATCTGTACTATGAGGTAACGGAAATTCCGTTATGTCTGAATCCGGACGATTTGGATTTGCGATTTGACGTAACCGGGGACTGCAGGGTCGGGCTTGATGATTTTGCAATGTTTGCCGGCACGTGGCTCAACTGCGGTTTGTATCCGCAGAACGATTGCCCTTAATCGCTCGCTGGCCGAATGTGCCGAACGGCGGCATAGCGCCGTTCGGCTTGTTTCGAATACGTTATATAAAAATTGTTCTCCGGAAAATGGCTGTTTTCATGCGTTCTTATGAACAATTTAATTGAAAGGATGGTGTGGTATGAAGATGATGCTGAGGGTTTTAACGATGGTGTGCTGTATGTCATCAGCAGGGGCGGGCTATCCGGCTCACGTCCTGTTCAGCGACAGCTTTGACCGGCCAGATAATGTGAACATCAGCGCGAGTACCGACGGCATGGGTGGTTTGTTGTCGCCGTTGGTGTATGTGGAGATCGGAGATGAAGTGATTTTTCCGATAGTATCAGGTACCGGCAAGTCCAACCCCGGCCTGACTAACATTGAAAACAACCAGTTGCATTTGGCCGACGGCCCGAATGCTTCAACGTTGTTTTTGGATCATAATTTTATTGACAGCGAGCTTCTTGCCGCCGGCGGGATGCGAATCGGCTTTAAAATTGTCAGCAATAACGGGACCCTCACAGGCATCGACAGTTTTGTCGGCTTTGGTGTTGGCAATACGCTTGAGGAGTGTCAAAATATATGGTTTGACTATAACGGCGTTGGTTTTCGCGGTCGCGTTAATAATTATGCCGGTACGTCTGATTTCTGGGTCGGCTGGAGTCCCGCTGCGGGGGGGACGATCCAGGTCTACAAAAATGGTCCAACCTCCGAGGGCGGCGAGAACTATGATGCAGCCACCAACGTCGTACTGTCCGGGAACGATCGGCTGGAACTGGAACTGTATTTTGACAGTTTCCAGGCCGGTTCCACGGTGACGGCGATTGTCTTGTGGAATTCCGAGATCGTCGCTGTTGACTCGTTTGCGTGGGATTATGACAACGCCAACTATATCGGCATCAATGCGCGCCAGAACAATCAGGGGTACACGGTCGATGATTTGGAGATTGCCGCGATTTATAATGATCGCGCCCAGAGGCCTGTTCCTCCGGACGGAGCAACAGGTTTAGTGCCTGAAGATGTCATTTTGGTTTGGAACAAGGGCAAAGACGCTCAGGGCAATCCCAATAGCGCTATTGCACAACATTATTTGTATATGATCGATGGGGAGCCGAATTTTGTCGGTGTTTCGCCGATTGTTGTGCCGGACACAGAAGATC
>JAAYQH010000458.1 GCA_012519365.1 Planctomycetota bacterium
ATGAGGCGCTTCAGGCTAAAACCGCCGAATTCAAGCAGGCGTTGGCTTCGGGCAAACGCCCTGAAGAGCTTCTGGTGGAAGCGTTCGCGGTGGTGCGTGAGGCGGCCCGGCGCAATGTGGATATGCGGCACTTTGATGTGCAGCTGGTCGGTGGCAATGTGCTGTACGAGGGCAAAATCGCTGAGATGGCCACCGGTGAGGGCAAAACGCTGGTGGCGACGCTGGCGGCGTATTTGGTGCATCTGTCAGGGCGCAAGGTGCATATCGTGACGGTCAATGATTACCTGGCCAAGCGCGACGCCGAGTGGATGGGGCCGATTTATCGTGCGTTGGGGCTGACGGTGGGGGCGATACAGGCGGATATGGATACCGTTGGTCAGGAACGAAAAGCGCAGTACGATTGCGATATTACCTACGGCACAAACAATGAGTTCGGGTTTGACTATCTGCGCGACAATATGAAAATCTCGGTCGATCAGATGGTGCAAGGGCCGCTGGAGTATGCCATTATCGATGAGGTGGACTCGATTCTCATCGATGAGGCCCGAACGCCGCTGATTATCTCCGGCCCGGCCCAGGATGATGTGAGTCGATACAAAAAAGCCGATGCTGTGGCTCGGAAACTGATGAGTCTTCAAAGTTCATATGATCGGATTAAAAAGTCCATCGACGAGTATACACGGGTACTGGCCAACGCGCAAGGGGAGTTGGCTGAGGCCAAACGCGCCAAAGACAGCCAACGGATGCAAAAGGCCCAGGCGGTGATCGAAAAGACCCAACGCCAGCTTGAAGAGGCTCGGCATCGGCTGGCTGAGGAGCTGCGCGGCACGGAAGACCAGATCGAGGAGGAAACCCTGTATTATAATGTAGATTATGAGCGCAAATCGGTGCATCTGATGGAAAAGGGCATCGCTGCGGCTCAAGAGATTGCCGGCGTCGGATCGTTCTATCTGGGGCAGAATTCCGACTGGCCGCATTTGATTGAGCAGGCTCTGCGGGCGCATCTGGTCTTTGAACGCGAGAAGAATTATGTGGTCCTTGACGGCAAGGTCATCATTGTCGATGAGTTTACGGGGCGGCTGATGCACGGCCGACAGTGGTCCGATGGTTTGCATCAGGCGGTTGAGGCCAAAGAAAACGTCCCGATCAAGGAAGAGTCCCAAACGCTGGCGACGATTACGCTGCAAAACTTTTTCAAGCTCTACGGCCAGATTGCCGGTATGACCGGTACGGCAGCGACCGAGGCCGAGGAGTTTATGAAGATTTACAATCTTGATGTGGTGACCATTCCCACCAACAAGCCCTGCATCCGGGAGGATCGCGACGATTTGATTTACAAGACAATGCGTGAAAAATTCAACGCTATTGTCGATGAGATTCACGACGTCAGCAGTGCCGGGCGTCCGGTGCTGGTCGGTACGGTCAGCATTGAAAAGAGCGAGGCGCTGTCCGAGGCGCTTAAACGACGGTACGGCATTGAGCATGAGGTGCTCAACGCCAAGCAGCACGCGCGGGAGGCCGTGATCGTCGAAAAGGCCGGTCGGCAGCATGTTGCGCGAGATGGGTCTGTTCGGGGCAATGTGACCATTGCTACGAATATGGCCGGTCGGGGAACCGACATCAAACTGGGGCCAGGCGTTGCCCAAATCGG
>JAAYQH010000459.1 GCA_012519365.1 Planctomycetota bacterium
CAGATCCACCGGCCCGCCGACAGCAGCCGGGATCCCGGCGAAGATATTGATAATCGCCCCAGCTGCTGCATCCAAGACGGCCTGGGCGACCAGCGTTGGCACTGGCGCCATAATCGTAAAATAAGTATAGTTGACAGAGGGGGGATTTTTTGTCGGATTGTAAGGTACATAGCCTGCCTTGTTTTGTTCGGCAAGCGGCCGGGCTATCGCCGACAGCGCGGCCAATCGTTGATCGTCCAGGTCGCCTGCATAGACCGTGATTCCGCAAACGCCCTGGCAGAGATTGCGGACGACGTGCATCACTCCCATCGGCCCGCCGGCGCCGATGACATTGATCGCCTCATTGGGGCGAATCTCGCCGCTTGCGGGGATTCGTCGCAGGGCGTCGGCAGGATCGCAACCGGGCGTGCCAATCATTCGGATATTGCCATAGTGAAACCGTCCGACAGCTGTTTCGACTGGGCGGCCGAATTTAAGGCCGCACTGAGCAATGACGAGCAGCCCGTTGTTGGCAATCTTGGGAAACAGCAAAGAGAGCCTCTGCGGATCGGCGCCAAAATACACCACATCATCAAACGTCGACTCCGGCAGAGCCGCAATGGAATCAACGCGATCGATCGGCATGGTCAGCGGATTGCGTTCGGCCAGGAGGGTAATCGAGCCCGGTGTGCCGAAGCGTTTGAATAATTCAAAGATGCTCTTTTCACTGAACGGGACATCGGCGACAATCAACATCCGCCCGCCGATTTTCAACGCCGTTCGCGAGCGAACGGCATAAGCATCTTCCACACACGCCCACGGCTCAACCAGCGCAATTGCCGAGGCGGACAGCGACTCATCGGCCGGTATCAGAAGCGACCGCCCGTCCGGCGCGGTAATGATACGCTCGTCCATCAAGACATACTGCTGCAAGGCGCCTTCAAAGTTGTATCCAAAGGCCGCATTCGAAGAGGCCGTCGGCAGCCAGCGATAATCGGTCTGCACCAAATAGCGTCCGCCCCGTTTGGCCTGTTTGACCTTCTCGCCCACGGCCACCACACGCACCACCGCCTCATGACCCGGCACGGTGGGCTTGTCATTGGGGACATAACTGGGAATCTCGTCAAGAACCGACGGGGCAATGCCGGAGACAATCGGCCCTTTTCGGCCGTGGGCGGAAAACTGCTTGAGCAGTTTCAAATCCGAAAAGCACAGTCCCACCGCCTCCACTTTGGCAACGACCTGATAAGAGCCCGGACGCGGAACGCTTTTTTGCGTATTGAGAATCAGTTCATCCGGACCGATCAACTGCACGGCTATTTGCGTTTTGGGTAGTTCAGACATCGTGTAACTCGGCCTCCTTGTCTTGTCGTTTACGCATTAACGGTTTTCAAAATATCATCCGGCGACATGGACGCCTCAAGCCGCAGCGTGTCGATTTGCTTTGGCTCAACCGCCCTGCCAAATGCTTCAAAGAAACTGTTCTTATCGTCAGCCTGACAGAAACATTTTTTCGCCCAAGGGCTCAGGTATCCCATTTTCGCCGCACGCTGCAGCACTGTATGAGCATACAGAATATGGGCGCCTTTCAGAAAAACCGGGATCATCGGCTTTAATTCGGCACTTTCAAAGTCATCGCAGAATTTCTGGCCGAAACTGTTCATCTCGGTACCCACGAGAATCGGCAGCCCGCGTGCGTCAGCCAGGGCGACGACCTGTCGCAGGTTGGCCAGTTTCTGATCCTCAACACCGGGGGTAAAGTTGCGGTCGGGGATAATATTCAATGCCGCCACCCCCGTGTTCATCGCAATATCCAGCAGCCGTTCGATCTGTTGTTCGCCCTCGGTCGTGCCGTCCAACCACGCCAACGTCGGAATACCGCCGGCGGCCAGTACAAACTCGTTCATCTGCTGCATCGTCGCAAACGCCCCGGCATCCGGCGCCACGTAGCCGGGACCGCCCTTTTTCATGGTCTTGGCACGGATGGCATTGAGCAAAGCAGGGCTTTCCGGGAAATCCTGCGGATGAAGGGAGCAGCCGAGTTTGTCTTTCCAGAAGGCCAACAAGGCCATATCGTCCTTGCATACCACACGTGCCTTGCGAGCATAGGCCAGACACAAATGCCGTTCGGTGGGATTGCCGGCCGGGGTTAACGGCAGAACATCCTTCTCGTAATCCAGCCTGACCGGATCGAGATACGCATTGACCCGTTCCATCATTTCGCGATTGCGGCGCTGGGCGGTTTCTTTGAGCCTGTCGAGAAAGACCTTGCCCGCCCCGGAAAGCGTCCCAAAGGGAACGGCAGATCCCATATGGTAAGCAATGCCAGGCTCGCCCGGCGAATTGATCACCAGGTCGGAAAACTCAGGCACATAAACCCGCGTCTCAATGCTGGCACATCCCCTCACATTCAGGGCGGCGGCAGCGTCTAAAAATTCATCTGCACCATCCAGAACATCAAAATCCACGATGCCCGCCGCTGCCAGCCCTTCTTTTTTGGCCAGCCAGGCAAATTTACTAGGCGAATAGCCATAACAATTAAACGAAAAAAATGTATGCGCATGCAGATTGACTCGCCGTCCGACGGGCTTGACCTTGATGCGTCCGTCCGCAAGACCGGCAAGAATCTGCTTGAGGGCCGCCTTCCGTTCGGCAAGATTGAAACGATCCAATTGTTGTTCAAGCTGTTCGAGCAACTGACACCTCCGAGTCTCTGGGGCTTTTTCAAAAATCGCCTGCGTAAAGCCGCTATTATGCCAGACAAACAAGCGGATGGCAAGAACCCAAACGCCTGCTTGGCAACAAAGCATTGCGAATGTGTTCGATTGTGTTTGATTGGGTTCAATTGTCTTGGTTCTCAGAAGAATCGAAGGCAAATGAACCCGACAAACCTTTAACATACTTTTTGTCAAAACGGCTCTTGAACGGAAAGAGAAGCGTTCTTATAATGCCAACCCAAAAATCAGGAAAAAAAGCAATGCGCTATAAAACATTTGGCAAATTAGGCTATAACGTCAGTGCTGTGGGGTTTGGCGGAATGCGGTTTGACACCACACGTACCGACGCCGAAAACGCTGATTTGGTGTTGTATGCGGTGGACAAAGGCATCAATTGGCTGGATACTGCGCCCAACTACTGCGATGACCGCAGCGAAGACATTCTCGGTCGAGCGGTGCGGCAGCTGGGAAGCCGACGCCGTGAGGTCTATCTGTCCAGCAAAGGACAGCCTCAGGAGTGCGACACCGCCGAAAAGGCCCGCGCCGCCGTAGAAAAATCACTTAAACGGCTCAACACCGACTATCTGGATTTTTATTACGTCTGGTGCATTCGACGCCTCGAGGAATACGAATCAGCGATGCGTCCCGGCGGCCAGTACGAAGGGCTGATGCGGTGCAAGGAAGAAGGATTGATTCGGCATATCGCCGTTTCAACCCATTTGCGCGGACCGGATATTCGCACGCTGCTGACAAAAAATGAATTTGAAGGGGTGCTGTTGGGCGTTAATATCCTCAATTTTTTGTATCGTTGGGACGGCGTGACGGCCGCCTATAACCAGGGATTGGGTGTGGTGGCGATGAATCCGCTGGCCGGCGGGGTCATCCCCCAAAATGAACAGGCCCTGGCATTCCTGGCGGAAAACGGCGAAACGCCCACCGAGGCAGCTCTGCGTTTTTGCATCAGCTGTCCGCAGATTACCGTTACTCTGGTCGGTTTTACAACGCGCGAACATATTGATACCGCCTGTCGGGTGGCCGAGCGTGCCAAACCGCTGACCGAAGCCCATATCGAACGCATTCGCACCCATCTGTCGAAAAATCTGAATTCGCTGTGTACAGGATGCGGCTATTGTATGGGGCTGTGTCCGGTCGGCATCCCTGTGGCCGGCTATATGCAATATTATAATGACAAACTGCTGGTCGGTAAAAATGACGAGCAAATGGTCAAGACGCTGAACATTCAGAAAAAATTCGGCATCCTCGTTGGCGCCCCTTCAGCCGGGCAATGTATCGCCTGCGGCCGTTGCGAAAAGGCCTGTACGCAACATCTGGATATAATAAGTCGACTTAAAGATATCGCTCGTTGGGAACAGCAATCGGCCAGCTGAAAACAAAAATAAAAGCGGGCGGGTGGACCTAAAAATAGATTATAAGTTATATAGATTATAAGTTATAGCTTGGCTAAAAAAGGTTTGTAATTCGTCGTGAACTGCCACAAAAATGTCGATTTTTATAGTTTTTTTTGTCGCTTCATTCTTGACAATATTTTGCATCTTGGGTATGTTGCACCTCTTCTGACTGTGTAGGTCGGGCAGAGAGTCTCTATATAAAAAATAATGAAAATCTGTCAAGTGGAGGTAAGTTTCTGTGAATAAGGAACTTGCTCGCGATTTGATCAGCGCGGGCGTACATTTTGGACATGCGGTCAGCCGTTGGAATCCGAAGATGGAACCGTACATTTTCGGTAAACGCGGCATGATCCACATTATCAATGTCAAGGAAACCTTAAAGGGGTTGCTGATCGCCAAAAAACTCCTTGAAACCGTGGTTTCCTCGGGAAAAGATGTGGTGTTTGTCGGTACCAAGCGTCAGGCCCAAAAAGCCGTTCGACAGGCAGCGGAAAAATGCGGAATGCATTATGTGTCGGAACGCTGGTTGGGCGGCACCCTGACCAACTTCAGGACAATTCGGACCCGTCTGGCCCGCCTGGAAGAGTTGGAAGAGATGGAGCGAACCGGGCAACTTGAAATGGAAAGCAAAAAACAAGGCGCTCGCCTTAAACGCGAATTGAATAAGATTCGCGCCAATTTGGATGGTATTCGTCGAATGAATCGATTGCCGGGGGTAGTGGTCGTCGTCGATGCCAAGAAAGAATATATCGCCCTGCGTGAGGCCCGCAAATTGGGAATTCCGACGGTGGCAATCATTGATACCGATTCCGATCCGGATACGGTAGATGTGGCGATACCGGCCAACGACGACTCGATCAAGGCGATTGAGATTTTGCTGGATGAGCTGGCCGCCTCGGCCGCTGAGGGCAAAACCATGACCAAACCCGAAGATGCCTTCGTGGCCGCCCGACCGGTACGAACCCGATCCCGGCGTCGGGTGTTGGCCACGGCCGAAGGTCAGACCGTGGTGGACGAATCGGCAGATGAGGCAGAACAGCAGAGCGACAGCGATAATCCCGAGGCAGAGAATCCTGAAAAAACCGACTCCTCGGAAACGGCTCAGGCTGAAAGCACGGCCCAATAACTGCGTGCATTTCTTTTTTTGATAACTTTTCGAAGTCTCTTTGCGGGTTTAGAATTCGGCAGTCGCCCAAAGCAGCGGCAGCTAACCGGCAAGGAGACTTCGTTTACTATCGGACTGAACAGGAACGAAACTTACAGCATAATCGGGAGTAAAGACCCATGGCGGAAATTACAGCAACAGCGGTAGCCAAATTACGCAAAATGAGCGGACAGGGAATGATGGATTGCAAAAAAGCCCTGAGCGAAACAGGCGGTGATCTGGATAAGGCAATGGAATTGCTTCGCAAAAAGGGCCTGGCCACACTGGCCAAACGGGACGGACGCGACACCTCCGAAGGACGGGTGGTCTGCAAGATCAGCGAGGACGGCAAAACCGCCGTGATTGCATCTTTGTGCTGCGAAACAGACTTTGTGGCCAAGAGCGAGGATTTTGTTCAGGCCGCCGATCTGCTGGCCCAGTACGCTTTTAAGGCGTCCGCCGACAGCGGCGCCGAGGCCCTGCTCGAGACCGAATTGAATGAGCGCAAATTTTCTGATATTTTGACCGATACCGTCAGCAAAACCGGCGAAAAGGTCGAAATCGGTGATTATTATCGGTACACCCTCAGCGGGACCGGCACCTTCGGCAGTTATGTGCACTTTAACGGCAAGGTCGGAGCTTTGGTAGAAATCGAGACCGACAGCGAGGCCATCGCGCAGGCCGTTCGACACGTGGCCAATGAAATTGCCATGCACATTACCGCTATCAATCCGTTGGGGCTGGACAAAGACAGCATAGACCCGGCGGTACTGGAAAAAGAACGTGCCATTGCCGCGGAACAAGTCAAAGACAAACCAGCCAACATTGTTGACAAGATTGTTGAGGGAAAAATCGGCAAATTCCTCAAAGACAATTGCCTGCTGGAGCAGCCGTTTGTCAAAGACGACAGTATGACCGTCGGACAGGTCCTGGCCAATGCCGCCAAAGCCGCCGGCGGACAGGCCAAAATAAAACGTTTTGTCAGAGTTGAAATCGGCTAAAGTCGAACTATAATAGACAGGCATCGGAGACAACCGTTTCCGGTGCCTTTTTTATGGATAAACAAAGCGATTGGTTTGAGGCTTGAAAATGCAAAACGGGCAACTGAAGACACGGCCCCTCTGACATCAAAGACAAAGTCTATGCCTACATTAAAATATCAACGAATTTTACTGAAACTGTCCGGCGAAAGCTTTTGTAAGCCCGGCGGTTTCGGCATCGAAGGTCAGGCCATTGAGTCCCTCGCCGAGCGGATTGTGCGGCTGGTCAAGGGAGGCCCGCAGACGGCGATTGTGGTCGGCGGCGGAAACTTTTTGCGGGGCGCGTCGTTCTCGCAAAACAGCCATATCCCACGCACCACCGCCGATTATATGGGAATGCTGGCGACGGTGATGAATGCCTGCGCATTGCAGGAAACGCTCGAAAAACTCGGCCAGCCGACGCGGGTGCTCAGCGCCATCGAAGTTTCGGCTATCTGCGAGCCGTTTATCCGCCGACGGGCGATTCGCCACTTGGAAAAAGGACGTGTCACTATTTTGGCCGGCGGAACTGGTAATCCGTTCTTTTCGACCGATACGTGCGCAGCGCTGCGGGCGGCGGAAATCGGCGCTGACCTAATGATCAAAGCCACCAAAGTGGATGGGGTTTATACCGATGACCCCGTCAAAAACCCTGATGCCAAACTCATTAAACACATCAGTTATCAAGAGGTGCTCAGTCAAAATCTCAAAGTGATGGACCCAGCGGCGGTCAGTCTGTGCCGGGAGAATCGCATTCCCATTGTTGTGCTGAATATTTTCAAAGACGGAAACATTACTCGCGCCCTGAACGGCGAAGATGTAGGAACGATAATCAGTGACTGATAGACTTGGAGATCAGAAAAATGCCGATACGAAAAATCCTGGATGAGCATTCAAAGTTGATGGACAAAGCCATTGAGTTTTTACGAACTGAATTGAAATCCGTCCGCACCGGCCGCGCGTCACCAGGGCTGGTGGACCATCTGATGGTAGACTATTACGGCACACCGACGCCGCTGAAATCGCTGGCAACCGTCGCCGCGCCGGATCCGCAGTCGCTGGTGATCAAGCCGTTTGACTTCGGGTGTCTAAAAGATATTGAAAAAGCCATTAAAAACAGTGATCTGAGCCTGGCTCCCATCGTGGACGGCAAGATGATTCGGCTGAATCTGCCGCCAATGAGTGAGGAACGCCGTAAACAACTGGTTCAGCAAGTCAAGCAGATGGGCGAAAAAACAAAAGTTGCCATCCGCAACATCCGTCGCGATGCCATCAAACAACTCGAAGACGCTGAAAAGGCCAAACAAATCAGCGAAGACGATCGCGACAAGGGCAAAGAAGAAATCGAAAAAATCACCAAAAAGCATATAGATCTCATCGACGAAATCATCAAGCAAAAAACCGACGAAATTATGGAAATCTAAAGCATCGTCCTTGACCGAAAAGGGTGCTGGGGCAAGGATCGACGGCCGTGGACATTGACATTTGCGGCTGTAAGTTGTATTATAGAGATTGGAAATCTCAAGATTTGAGGTTTCGAAGGTGTTGTGTTGCGCTTAAACCTTGGGGGCACTTCAGACGCAAAACGAGGGGTTATTATGGATTCGAAGAACACATCCGAGACCACAAGGCCGCAACCTCAGCCCCGAAAACATACGCGCTTGAAAATTGCGGTATGGCTTTTGGCTGGTCTGCTGGTCCTGCTGGTCTTGCTGGTCCTGGCGGCTCCAACGGTACTGTCATCGACAGGCGTAAGAGCGCTTTTGTTAAGCCGTATCAACCGCACCGTCGATGGGCATGTGGGGGTAGACAATCTGTCTGTAGGGTGGTTCAGCGGCATTAAACTGACCAATCTCAGTTTTGAAAGCCCTGACGGCGCGACACAGGTCAAGGTCGGACACATCGAAACCCAGCCCCGCTATGCCTCCCTGCTCGGCGGGCGCGTGGATTTGGGCAAAACCGTCATCGACAGTCCCTACCTTTATTTGAAGCTGCCTGTTGAATCGGCACGACACCCTGACAAGACGGGGCAGACAGAGCCTGCCCCATCGCAAAAGACAGTTATTGTACTGCCGGTGCATTCTATCGATCTGGAAGTACACGACGGCCAGGCCGTGATCGAGGTTCCGGACACAAATGCGCGCCCTCAACGGGTCACGTTCAAAAACATTGCGTCAAATGTTCTCCTCAATGATACGGGGCAACCTTCTCGGTTGGCTGTGTCTTTGGATGTGGCCAACGGCCAACCGGCCGGCTCGGTAAAAGCCGAGGCCGAAGTTACGCCGCCGAAAAAAGGCTGGACGCTTGAAGACACAGACGGCACGTTTAACGTTACCATTTCTCAATTGAATCTGGAAACGCTGGCGCCGCTGCTGGCTTTGGCCGGCGTAGACGCACAAACCGGCGGCCTTCTGAATGCCCAGGCCAACGTTCACATTCAAAAAGGAACCGTTGAAACGGTAACCGCTGAGGCGACGATTGAGCATTTTTCGCAAGGAGTCGGGCAAACAAAAGTCGTTTTCGATGAGCCGGTCAGACTCATCGCCAAAGGGGGAATGAAAGAGCAAACCCTGCACATCGACGAATTGAATCTGCATGCGCCCTTCTGTTCGGTTACCGCCAGCGGCGATGCCGAAACGCTGGACTATAGCATCAAGGCCGATCTGGCACAAACCCAGACGTTCATCCAACAGTTTACCGATATGGGCGAATACTCGATGGCGGGTCAGTTTAATCTGTCCGGGAAGGTCAATCTTTCCGAAAGGACGGTCGCCTCGGCCGGTACGGGAACGGTCAAGGCCCTGCTGCTGGGCAAAGCCGACACGATCGCCCCGCCGACGGATGCAGCCCTGAACTACGACCTGAGTCTCGATACTGCACAGCAGCAGCTGCGTATTGTCTCGGCCGCGGTCACGGCAGCGCCGGGCACGATTCGCTTGATGGATGCGACCATTCCGTTGGGACACGCTGAACTGCCGCCGATCGCCACCATGAC
>JAAYQH010000460.1 GCA_012519365.1 Planctomycetota bacterium
AACCTGTGGATTTGATCGTAACTTACTGGGGTTCCGAACGCGGCAGGCGAACCTTTGATATTTTGGTGGACGGCGAAAAAATCGCTACCCAGGTGCTTGACCGCAACAAGCCAAACGAATTCTTTGATGTAACGTATCCGATCCCTGAAGAATTGACCAAAGGCAAAGAAAAAGTTCGTGTTCGATTCCAATCCCATCCGAACAGCTATGCCGGTGGCGTGTTTGGTGTGCGAACCATTCGACGTGATGCACAACAGGAAGCAAAACAATCGGCATCGCTGAAAAAGGATTATCCGTACGCACCGGTTAATTTTACCCACGTGCATTTTAATGATGAATTTTGGGCGCCGCGGGTGGAAATCAACCGCTCCGTAACCATTCCCCATGCGTTTGAGAAATGTGAACAGACCAAGCGATTCTATCATTTTGAACGTGCCGCCAAGGTACTTGCCGGCGAAAAACTGGAAGATCGTTCTCCGCCCGGCCTGCCGTTTGACGATACCGACCCCTATAAAGTGCTGGAAGGGGCCGCGTACGGTCTGGCTGTAAAGTACGATCCAAAAATGGACGCTTATCTGGATAAGGTTATTGAACTGATCGCCTCGGCCCAGGAGCCTGACGGCTACCTTTATACTACACGCACTATTAACGCCGAAAAACCGCATGACTGGGCCGGGCCGCGGCGTTGGGTCAATGTCAAACGACTCAGCCATGAGTTGTACAACATGGGGCATTTATATGAGGCAGCGGTCGCGCATTATCAGGCCACGGGCAAACGAACGTTGCTGGACGTGGCGATCAAAAACGCAGACTTGCTGTGTGAGACATTCGGGCCAGGCAAGAATGAAGATGCCCCCGGCCATCAAATCATTGAAATGGCGCTGGTTCGCTTGTACCGCGTTACTGGCGAGGAAAAATACTTGAATCTCGCCAAATTTTTCCTCGATACACGCGGCCCCAACGACGGTGAATACAGCCAGGCTCATAAAAAAGTCACCGAACAGGACGAAGCAGTTGGTCATGCAGTGCGTGCGACCTATATGTATTCAGGCATGGCCGATGTGGCAGCGCTGACCGGCGATCAGGCATATGTCAGGGCGCTAAATCGCATCTGGGAGAATATGGTCTCCAAAAAGTTATACATCACCGGCGGTATCGGCGCAACATCCAGCGGTGAGGCCTTCGGGCCGAATTATGTCTTGCCGAATATGAGTGCGTATGCGGAAACATGCGCAGCCATCGGCAATGTCTATTGGAATCACCGAATGTTTTTGCTGCACGGCGACAGTAAATACATCGATGTGATGGAACGCACGCTGTACAACGGCCTGATTTCCGGCGTCTCTTTGGATGGAAAGCTGTTCTTTTATCCCAATCCACTCGAATCCCGCGGCCAGCACCAGCGTCAGCCATGGTTTGGCTGTGCCTGCTGTCCGGGCAATATCGCACGGTTCCTGGCCTCAGTACCCGGCTATGTCTACGCGGTTTGGAATAATGCGCTCTATGTCAATTTGTATGTCGGCGGTGAAGGTACAGTTCAACTGGCCGACAATACCGTCCAGATTGAACAGCAAACCCGATACCCCTGGGACGGCCGCGTAAAATTGACCGTCACCCCCGAGACCAACGAGCCGTTTACTCTGGCTCTTCGCATTCCCGGCTGGGCAATGAATCAGCCTGTACCCAGCGATTTATACCGCTACACGGACGCGCTGAATCAAAAACCGACAATCAAACTGAACGGCAAAGCAATTTCGCTTGAACCTGAGAAGGGGTATGTGCAGATTCACCGTCCGTGGGTCAAAGGCGATATGGTTGAGCTGGATTTCCCAATGCCCGTTCGTCGGGTCATCGCCCATGACAACGTGGTCGAGGACCGCAATCGAATCGCTCTCGAACGCGGCCCGATTGTCTATTGTATCGAAGCAGCTGACAGCCCTACCAGACAGGTTAGAAACTTAATTGTGGACCCCAAATCGCCAATTCAAACGCAGTTTCGTTCAGATTTGCTGGGCGGCGTTCAGGTCTTGACATTTCAGGCCTCCGAGGTAGCACTTGATCAGGATGATCGTCGTGTTGTGACCTCAACGGTTAAGGTTACCGCGATTCCCTATTCAACCTGGTGCAATCGCGGCCCAAATGAAATGGTCGCCTGGCTGCCGACACAAAAAGAAGACGCCTTTGTCCGCCCGCGTCCGACCATCGCATCCGAAAGTCGTGTAACCGCCTCGCGCGGGTCAGGACGCCCCCATTCGGTTGTCAGCGGCATTGAGCCGAAAAGCTCACACGACAAAGACAACGAATTCTATCACTGGTGGCCCCGAAAAGGAACCACCGAATGGATGGAGTTTGAGTTTGCCGAGCCGACTACCCTGTCGGCGGTGGAGGTTTATTGGCTCGACGACACCGGCCACGGCGAATGCAAGGTGCCGCAATCCTGGCGATTGTTGTATAAAGACGGCAATGAATGGAGACCCGTTGTTGACAGCAACGGCTATGCGACTGAGCTGGATATGTACAATCGCACTGCCTTTACGCAGGTCACCACAAGCGCAGTCCGACTGGAAATCCAGATGCAGCGAGGCTGGTCAGCCGGTGTATTGCAAGTTCGCTTTGAAGAATAAAAGAAGTTCCCATCATTCCTGCGGCACGCTGTCCGAATAGCAATAGCGGGGCGTGCCGCTTGTCCCCTTTCTGGGCGCAAAACAAGGCCGGGCCTCTCACTCGACCCGGTCTCATCCTAAAATCACCTTCCCTATCCCCGTGCAGACTTAACAGCCGCATTCAGACTTTTCATCACACCCGATGTCGCAAAACGCAATTCCTTATACCTGTTGTCGGCGACGCAACAGACCCACCAACGTCGTCCCTACTCCGGCCAGCACAATCGCCGCCGGCGTCGGAACAATCGTGGGCGGCGGAACACTCGCCGTAGAGAACGAACCTAAAACCTGGGTCTTGTAGAGACAATCCGGATCGAAACCGATTCCAACAGTGCCATTCGTTCCGTATTCGTTTAAGAGATCCAAAAGAGTCCGGTCGCCAACACTGATCTTGCTGAATTCAAACACCAAGTTCTGCGGATTATCTATCTTCTCCTGTTGATCGCGATCGTCCGTCCACGTGCCGATCAACGCCCCTTGACCCTCAAAGAAATCGCCGTACGCCTGCCGATCCCGATACACCGTCAGACCCGGCTGCACCGCCTCATCCAATAAGCGAACATACAAAATATTCGGTGTGGTGTCGAAATTGTAAATCCCCTCAAAAGTCAGCGTAAACTCTGTCAGCGGGGTATCGGCGGTACTGAATCCCAAATCAATCCCCCACGTATAGGCGCGGTAATGATCCAACTCCAACACATCTGTCTCCGAACCCAACGTAAACATGGTTTCGCCGGCAAACGCGGGCATCACCCCCAAGACTGCGAAAGCAAGAAGTAAACTCATCGCATGCGTTTTCATTTTAATCTCCCTTTCCCGTGATTTCAAATCTCTATCATGCGTAATGATCTGCAAACTCTTAATCTTTTGAACTTCGCGCACGCACCATTCCAAAGACAGAAATATACCTCTTTTAGAGGGCGAATTGAAGTCTTTTTTATGCGGTCTGAGTACTCCCTGCAAGAGTTCTCTCGCCCTCCGAGAACTTATGTCTTCTCCGCGCTAAACAGTAAATCGCGTTTCTACAATATTTCTTGATTTTTAATATACAGCAATACACAATATTTTTCAAGAAAAAAAAGGATTTTGGAAAAAAACATATTGTATTGTTTAATGGTCTTGTATATATTTTTAATGTGCTATATTTCTAAGCTAAAATGTAAGTTTTTTACACAAAAGAAGTTAACGCTCTGCCAAAAAATCGGCCAGTGCCGCTTTCTGCTCAGCGTCCAGTCCTCCAATGCGTTCGTCCAAATCGCGAGCACGATAAAATTCTGTAATCGCCTGATCATTTTTTCCAAGCTGCTGATAACATTTGGCCAAATTGAAAATGGATACTGTTTTTTGAGGTTGTGTGTCCAGATATAACTCATTCGCTCGCTGAAAATCCCGAGCCGCGTCCTCATATCGGCCCAGGGAATACAAAATGGTGCCGCGGGTATCCAGCAAATCCGCATAATCCGGTGCAATGGCAAGTCCCTTATTGGCCAGTTCGAGGGCCTTGTCGTGCGCTGCCATGTCCTGACTGAGGATCCAGGCCAGATTGTTCATCGCGACCACATTGTCAGGCTGCAACTGCAACGCACGTTCATACAGCGGCACGGCCTTCAGCTTGTTTCCGGTCATATGCCGAAGCATCGCCATCGCATAAGCCGCATCCGGACTGTCGGGTTCCCGACTTTGGACCATCGACAAAATCTGCTCGGCGGCCTGAGTTGCTTCTTCGGTGCGAACGGCCAGAAGCGTCTGCAAAATTGACAAGGCCACAGGCCCGCCTTGCGAATTCTCGTCATACCATTGTCGAAATACCGCTGTTATCTGTTCAGCGTCAGCTGTTTTACTTATCAGCCTTACCCATCGGATTAGAGCGGCCGCGGAAGTGTTCTTTTGGACTGCAAGCTGTCGATAGAGCTGCTCTGCCTGCTCGATGGCTCCGCTTTGATGCAACAAATCCATCAATGTCAGCTGCATTCGAATTGTGTCGGCGTTTTCAGCGGCATACTCATTGAGCCAGCCCTCTACCAGGGCTGCAGCCTGCTCAGACTGTCCAAGGCGGGCCAATAGCTGGGCCCGCATTTCGGTAATGCCCGGGTCGCCGGGGAACTTGCGAGCCAACTGATTCAGCGTTTCCAGAGCGACTGCAGGCGACCGCGCCGCCTCGATACGGGCCTTGGCAACGAGCAATGCCCTGCTTTCCGGCAGCGCCGCCAGACCGCGCAGCAGCGTATCCATCGCCATGCCCGGCTGATTGCTGCGGAGATACCATTCTGTCAGCATTGCCCAAGCCTCTTCAAGACGCGGAAACTGTTCAACCAGGGCATTGAGAATCCGCACCGCTTGGGCTGTAGAGCCGCCGCCCTGATCAAGCAGCGCCGCAGCCTTGCGCAGACGCAGTTGAACATCGCCCGGCTGCTGCTCAAGGGCTTTGGCAAGCAAATCCATCCCCTCCTGCTGGGTTTGAAGATTGTTCAGCAGCAGCATCGCAAGCCGCTTTTGAGCCTCAAAGGAGTCCGGTTCAAAACTCAAGGCTTTGCGTGCCGCATCCAGGGCCTGCTCGGTTTGTCCGACCAGACCATACAATTCACTGATACTCAACCACGCAGCAGCACTCTGGCCGGCACGTTGGACAAGTTCTTGAATATCTTCTAAGGCTCTGTCTCTTTCGCCCAAGGCAATCAACACCCGAGCGCGAAGGCGATAGGCATCCATATTCTCATAGTGTTTGAGAAAATCGTTGCAAACGGCCAAGGCTTCTTCCTGCCGGCCCTGCCGTATATACCAGTCTGTCAACGCGGCTTGTGCCACAGCACTGGCGGGATTTTCGGCGATCAATTCATCAATCAATACCCTGGCTTGATCATACTGACCGTTACGGGTCTTCAACAGAGCCAGCGACAGTTTGGCGCTGTTGTCCCGTGCATTGGCGGCGACCATTTTTTCCAGCAAACTCTCTGCGGTATCCAAACGCCCTTGCCGAAGATAACTTTGAAGCTCCAGCTGCGCCAGCCGAGGATCGTCGTGGCCGGCAGCCAACAATTCGGAAAGCAGCTGCTCGGCCTGCTGGTATTCTTCCGCACGGTACATCGCCCCCACCGCCGCGATCGCCAAATCGATATCCTCGGGATGACGGTGCAGCATGTCCCGATACAGCGAAACGGCCAGCCGCAGGTTGCCTGCCTTTTCATGGGCCGCGGCCAACAGCATCACGCTTTCTTTATCATCCGGATTGGCGGCAAGATTTTCATTCATCAGCGCGATAATCTGGGGATAGTATCTTTCAAATTCCCCTTGATTCAGCCAGATAGAGGCCTGTTCAATCTTCCAAATACGTCCGGCCGGGCCCTCGATCTGCTTAATCTGGTCCACCCACTTCTGCAATTGCTCGATATCGGCATCCTCACGGCTTAACGCCAACAGTTGGCGGCGGGCAAGGATATCCTGCGGGTTTTGCTCCGCGAGTTTCTTAAACAGAGTGACGGCATCCTCGGTCTGACCGGCTCGACGATAAAGATTGGCCATCCAAAGTTGAATCTTACGCTGTTCCGGCCCCTCCATTCGCGATTCAGCCTCTTGCAAAAGCACAAGGGCATTAAGAATCTGATCCGCATCTGTTAATAAAGCCGCCCTCATAATAACCGGCTCAGCCTGCTGCGGGAACTGGATGATGGCTTGATCCAGAATAGCGGCGGCATCTTCCGGCTGCTGACGGCGCAGCGCATATTCGGCCTCAGCGATTCGTGCCTGGAGGGTTTGGCCGAACCGCTCATTCATCTCATCCAGCGTTTTCCGCGCCGTTTGCCAGTCCTGCCGATTCAAGGCTATCCGGAAAACCATTAAACGCGTTTCAAGCGAATCGTCCAGAGCGAGCAATTCCTTGATCAATTCATCGACGCGCTGCTGCATTTGGGGTTGCCCGGCAAGCTGTTCTATCCGACATCGGGTGTGTAAACTTTGTGCCTGACGGCTTTCGGGATTAAGCCGAACGGCCGCAGCGGCATATTCCGAGGCCTGAGCCCACTGCCGAATATCAGCAAAAATCCGCGCCAGCATCAATTGAGCAGAGAACGACCGCGGGTTTTGGTGGATGTAGCGACGCAGAATTTCAATCGCACTGGTACGGTCTTCCAGTCGGAGATATCCCTCGGCCAATTTCAGATAGACCGATTCGGCCGTATAATTTTGAACCAGCGCTTCGCGCCATTGGGCCATTGCCTCGGCCCAATCGCCTTTTTGCTCGGCCAGCACACCTTTGAGGTAACACAACAGCCCGGGGTTCAGTTCAGCCTCCAGCATCTTGTCCATTGCGTTTTGGGCGGCCTCGAGTTGCCCAGCACTTAAAAACAATTCCACTGCATACGGCAAAAACACGGTCCTGTTGTCGCCAAGGTGCTCAAGTCCCTCACGGGCGATTTGAGCGGCCTTTTCGGGGTCTCGGCTGCGAGCCACAGCCACTGCTCGCAGCTGCCATAATTCCGGCAGCGTCGGATCCTCGGCATAGACTGTATCCAGGACTTCTTCGGCCTGTTTGATCGCGTTCAGACGCAACCAGCCTGCCGCCAGCGATAAACGCGTCTGCACATCAGATAAATCGCATTCGGCGGCTTGCTGAAGGGCTTCTATAGCCTCTTCACGCTGTCCGGCCTGGGCCAAAAAATGGGAACGAAGGATATAGGCCTGAGCCTTATCGGGATTATGTTGAACCGCCGCGTCAATCCATTCGCGAGGCGTTTTATCCAGCACATCCGGTTGTTGTGCGGCAATATGCGCCAACAACTCATAAGCCGCCACATCCGCAGGATCACGGTTGACCACCTCCTTAAGCAATTCAGCGGCCTGTTCAAATTTTCGCTGCATTATTTGAGCCGTCGCCAGACGGCGGGCAATACCGCTGTCATACTGCTTGTCCAGAAAACGCGTGGCTATCAGTTCCGCTTCTTCCGGAACCTGCGCCTGAAGATAGAGGTCAATCAGTGACTCTGCCGCTTCCTGATGCGTCTGATCGATCCGCAGAATCTCGCGATAAGCGTTCACGGCCTGGGCATAATTTCCCCGGCGGAAAGGCTGAATGCGAGATTGCGCATGGCCGTATTTGAGCAGCACATCTATATCCGACGGATGAATACTCAGATACTGCCCCAATCCCGAGGCCGCCTGGAGCCACCGCCCTTCTTCATAAGCCGCAAGCCCTTCTTTGAGACCGCGTTCGGCACGCTGGGTACGGTTGAATTTGCGTATCCCCACCACCGTTGCACCAATCGCCGCCAGGCCGATCAGCAGTACCAAAACCAGCTTCCAGTTGACATACCCTTTTCTCATAGCGCTTCTCAAAATGAAGTTAAATTTATGCCTAATTTATGCGTAACATAGCATTATATCGACAATTCCCGTATTTTGCACCAAATTTCGAACTTTTATTGACAGTTAAAGGTATTGATTATTCTTTTTTATTGTATATACCTTTTTATTTACGCAATTCCGGCAAATCCGGCTCCATGTGAACAATAACATTCACCGGTCGCTGAATCTGGTCATGCAGGTTCCGTTCAAGGGCATCGGCGATGCGGTGCGCTTCGGCGATGTTCAGTCGGGGGTCCACCAAGATGTGTAAATCGAGGAAAATTTCCCGGCCGACACTGCGTGTCCGTAACCGATGCCACTGGCGGACGCGATCATCGGATTGAATAACCTTTTCAATTTGCTCAAGCGTGTCGCGATCAACCGCCCTTTCGGATAATTCACGGAAACAATCGCTGATGATGCGCCCGGCCACAAGGATAATCATCAGCGCCACCGCCACCGCTGCCAGCGGATCGCCATAGGAATACCCCATCCGCACCGCAATCACACCAATCAGTACCGCAATAGAGCTAAGAGCATCGCTGCGATGATGCCAGGCGTTGGCATAGAGGGCGGTGCTATGGGTCTTCAGTGCCACTCGACGAGTCCACTGATACAAGGTCTCTTTGACGAGAATGGAAAGGATGGCCGCGGCGAGGACTGCTGAGCTTAACATCTCGCAAGCAGAGCCTTGAGGGTGATGCATTTGAGCGATATCCCGCCCGGCCTTGTAAATCATCCCGATCCCGACCACCACCAGCATCAACGCCACAAAAGCCGCTGAAAACGTCTCAATGCGTCCATGCCCATACGGATGATCGCGATCAGGCTCTTTGCCGCCAAAGTGCACGCCGAAAATCACGGCCACATCGGTTGCCATATCAGAAAGCGAATGAAATCCATCAGCCAGCAT
>JAAYQH010000461.1 GCA_012519365.1 Planctomycetota bacterium
CGGACTGCGACGGTCAGATTTTGATCATCAACGATCTGCAGGGCCTTAGCGAGGGGAAGCTTCCGAAATTTTCCAAGGCCTTCGGTCAAATGGCCGAGCCGATCACCGCTGCGATTGTGAGCTATGCCCAGCAGGTACGGACCGGCGTTTTTCCGGATGATGCGCATTGCTATCATATTCGCTCCGGCGAACTGGAAAAACTCGAGGCGATTGTCAGCGCTTCACGAGGGCAGTTATGATGGCGGAAAACGGAGTGTCAAAGGGTTCGGATGCCGGCTCAAGCGTGCGTCCTGTGTTGTTGGTGGATCGGGGCGTTTACGACAATTATGCGGCGTATTTGCGGCGGGTTCTGATCGGCCTGGTCGATGTGGGAGATGCCGCCGCCGTGGTTTGCCCGGGTGATATTGAGAGCCCTCTGCTGGATTGTCCCATGGTCGAAAAAATAGAATATCCGGCTTTGCGGCTGGGTATCTTCTCGGCGACCAACCGACGGATTCTTCTCCTGCGGCTGCAGCGTTTCAAACCGACGGTGATTCACGCGTTTTGGCCCGGCCAGGTGGAGTTGGCCGCGTTTTTATCCGAGGCACTTGATGTGCCGTTTATACTGACCTTTCACGCTCGGCCCAAACGCTCGGACCGCTGCCGCAAGGCGATGTATCGAGCCGCTCGACTGCTGGCCCCGTCGGATGTGCTGCTCAAGCATGTCACCGCTGCTTTGCCCGGACTGGAGGACAGGATTCAGCTGGCTCCTATCGGCTGTTTTGTCGAAGATTCGTGTGCCTGTTTTCGACAAATGGATCGCCCGGCCAGTCTCATAGCGATTCATCCGCTGGATGAGGCCCCTTTGTTTGAGCCGCTTTTGGGAGCGGTGCGCCATTTGCTGCTGGACGGCTTTGACCTGATGCTGGTGTTGATGGGTTCAGGCAGGGCCGAGCCTGCTATCCGCCGACAAATTCGCTCGCTGGGCCTGACCCCTGCGGTAACGATTGTTCCGTTAATGCGCCCGTTGCGTACCGTCTTGGCCGGGGCGGATGTGTTTTTGCACCTCAAAGATCGCGGCCTGTTTAACGCGCAGATGCTCGAGGCCATGGGCGTCGGGCTGGCAATTGCCGGTGCAGAAGATCCTACCAGCGGACTGCTGAAAGACGGGCAAACCGCCGTCCTGTGGGATGGCAAAGATGAGCAGAGTATCTACGGCTGTCTTAAGCGGATGCTCAGTCAACGGGAATCCACGCGTCAACTGGCCCTCAATGCGCAGGCATTTTTGCGGCAGCAGTGCGGCGTAAGCAATATGGTAGACTGCATTCTTGACGCGTACGCCGCAGCCAAACAAACCGCCGGCAGGCGACCCCCTCAAGCGGTCGGTTAAGCGGCTGTGTTTACCGCACTCGTCCGCCGGGACCTTGCCCGACAAATCGACCGAGAGCGCGAATCCGCCCCTTCAGGCACCCCTGACAGGCCTGAGCGGTTTCATTGAGGCAGGCCTTGCCCGGATAGATTTCGTACCGCGTGCGATATTTGACCGGCGTTACGTTGGGCATCACGACATTGGCCCCCCGCGACAGTCCCAGTTCCCGCCCGTTGTCACGATTGATGGTTGCCAGTGCGGTGGTGCTGGGGATGTTGGCCTGCGGACAGACCAATCGAGTCAGGGCAATCACTTTATAAGCCATCAGTTCGGAGTTGGGAACCTGTTGCTCGGGGTCAATGCAGAGCGGTTCCTCTCCGCGTCCTAACGGCGTAAGGGGGTTGGGGATGTACGGGCCAACACCGATCATATCCAGATCGAATTGTTCAAACTTCAGAATATCGTGAGCCAGCGTACGGTAGGTCTGGCCGGGAATGCCGATCATAACGCCGCTGCCGACTTCATATCCCAGTTGCCGTAAGATCCGCAGCAGGTCAAAACGGCTGTACGTCTGCCCCGGCCGCGGCGGGTGGATCATCGCGTATAATTCCGGATCGGACGTTTCAAAACGCAACAAATAACGATCTGCCCCCGCTGTTCGCCACAGGGCGAGCTCCTGGGGATTGCGCTCACCCAGGCTCAACGTCACGGCCAGCGGCAACTCGGCTTTGATGGCTTGAACAAGCCTGGCAATGCGATCGGTTTCGAGGCCGTAATCTTCGCCGGCTTGCATCACCACGGTCCCGTAGCCGAACTGGTGGGCCTGTCGGGCACACTCAAGGATTTCCTCGTCGGTCATGCGGTACCGTTCCAGATAAGGATTGGTCACCGCCAGCCCGCAATAGGCGCATTGCCGAACACAGTAGTTGGATATTTCAATCAGGCCGCGCAGATGCACGGCATCGCCGACATGCTCACGCCGCACCGCGTCGGCCGCTGCCCAGAGTTTTTCCAACTCCGCGGCATTGTCCTGACGCAGCCAGTGTTCGAGACTCTCGAGTGTCAGATTTTTTGTCAGATGGTTCATAGTTCTCATACGAATGAGTATCGCGGCGGGTTTGTAAAAAGACAGGATGCCTGTTCAGTCAACACCACAGGCCTTAAATAAGGCCGACATGTTTTGCAATGGTGTATTAATCTCCATAAAGTTGCTCTCTGAGTCTATCGGCCGCCTCTGCACACGGGGGGCGTGGCTTGCCGCA
The DNA here is from genome assembly GCA_012519365.1 of Planctomycetota bacterium. Taxonomy (GTDB): domain Bacteria; phylum Planctomycetota; class Phycisphaerae; order Sedimentisphaerales; family Anaerohalosphaeraceae; genus T3Sed10-213. The sequence continues at coordinate 2,611 of JAAYQH010000461.1, forward strand.
GCCGACCGGTCGTACTCTTCTGAATCCCGTATTTTGGTTATATCAGCACTTTTTTTGCGACTTTCTGTGTCATTTGTGCATTATACTCCGAATCTTTTCTGCGACAACGGCAAAACCCCTCCTGTAGGCTCACTTTTGATAGACCAGCCGGCTTTTTGTGAAAAAGCAGTCGAAAAACACTTTATTTGCCGACGGGCTTTGATTATAGTGTCAGCCGCGTATCGCGGTTGAGAACAAAACGGTTGCTTCCTATAGACGGAGATGCTCTATGCCCAATGTGCTGCTCAAAACCGACATCCCCGATGGGCCTGTCAAACACGGCAAGGTGCGGGATATTTATGACCTCGGCCAAACGCTGCTGATTGTCGCCACCGACCGTATCAGTGCGTTCGATGTGATTATGAAAACCGGCATCCCCTGCAAGGGACAGGTACTGACGCAGATCTCAAAATTCTGGTTTGACTTTTTGTCGGATACGGTCGAAAACCATTTGATTACGGACAAGGTGTCGGACTTTCCCAAGCCGTTTTGCGACTATCCGGACCAATTGGCCGGCCGAAGCATGCTGGTTAAAAAGACCCGCGTGCTGCCGGTTGAGTGCATTGTTCGCGGTTATATCACCGGGTCGGGGTGGAAGGAGTACCAAAAACAGGGAACCGTCTGCGGCATCCCTTTACCGGCAGGCTTAAAGCAGTGCCAAAAGCTGCCTGAGCCGATTTTTACACCGTCCACTAAGGCCGAGCAGGGAACCCACGACGAAAATATCGACTATGCGACCTGTGTGAAGCTGATCGGGCAGGGCAGCGCCGATTTCGTTCGCGACAAAAGCCTTGAGATTTTCAAGAAAGCCCAGGCGTATGCCGAGTCGCGGGGTATTTTGCTGGCCGATACCAAGTTCGAATGGGGCCAGTTAGACGGCCGAATCATTCTGATTGATGAAGTGCTCACACCGGATTCCTCACGATTCTGGCCGGCGGATCAATACGAACCCGGACGCGAGCAGGAAAGCTTTGACAAGCAATTTGTGCGCAATTATCTCGAAGAAATCCAGTTTGATAAGTCCGGCCCCGGCGTCGAATTGCCGCCGGATATTGTCGAGAAGACCAGTGCCAAATATATCGAGGCCTACGAGCGGCTGACCGGCAAACCCTTTGAGTTTGCCCCCTAAGCATCGAGTCGGACCGCAGCCTCTGGGGGGCAAATCAGCGGCCAAGGCATTTGAATCAGGCCTGAAACGTTCCGTGTGCTGAAAGAGGGTGGGTTTGAGATTTAGTTCCCTGATCGGTTGCGAGGGGTGCTGTGATCGTGATTATCCAGTCTCTCATCCACGTAGCGTTGAACATGTCCCAAAGCACGCTGAGCCGGCTCCGAGTCCGGCAGCCAGCGAGCAATGCCCTTGATATACCCCCGATCGCGCATCTGACGCAACGTCCAGTCAAAGTACACATCAAACACCCAGCCCAGCTGCATCAATTTGGCATCGGTCAGCGTTCTTATATGGCCGTAATCGATCAAGCGGTTGCTCAGGACGGCCTCAAGAATATACGGCGAAATGTCCGCACTGTCGGGAAATTCCACTTCAAGAACAAACGCATCTCTGTTTTCGTGATAAAGCCGATAATTATCCACGCACAGACAATAGATATCCAGTTTGTCAACATCGCGGATCATTTTGGCAAAATGCCCGGCTCGCTCATCCATTGTCGGTAGCTCTTTTGCCCCGTGAAACTCCACCGCCTGGCGAATAATCACCTGTTCCTCAGTCGGCAGGTCGTCGATCAGTCGATGCTCGTCCATGATCCGCAAACCAAGGACGCTGTGATTTTCACTGCGGCTGTCCTTGTAGGTGCGGTAGGTCTTGAACTGGGCAAAACGTCCCACATCGTGCAGCAGGGCGATCGCCTCGGCCAACACAGCATCCTGGCCGTTCATCGACAACGCCGCGGAAAGCGACCGCATCTCGCCACGAACCCGTCGCGTGTGGCATTCCTTTAAGCGTAAATTATTATTGAGAAACTCGTCCCCCGGCACATAGTGGCCGCTTACATAATCGTCAAACCATCGTTTTAGTCGTTCAAACTGTTCTCTTTGCATATAACACACCAAAAATTGGATGAACCTTTCGAAAAGTTAAAAATAGGCAAACCCTTAACCTTAAAGAGTATACCACCCAGCCGGTCGGATACAAGCAGGGATAACGGCTTTCTCAGTAAAAATCGGATAGCTCCCTCTAATAATATATGAGAATTGCCCCAAATCTTTGGGGCGATGTTAAAAATGAATAAAAAACGAGCCGGCACCCTCCGGTCCGGCTCTGCGCATCACCCTCGTCCGCTTTCGGACGATTTCTGTTTATCGGTCTAACTTGTAAGAATTAAGTAATGTGCAAACAGTATGCCAACAAGAAATAAAAATAAAAAGACCTGATGAAAATCTGTATCTATTTATAAAAAAATGGGTTATGTTTATTCAAAGCGGTCGGTTCACAAGGTTGGAATGTAAAAGTCGTGCAGGCGCGTTGATAAAAGACAACGCATCCTTCAAAAAAAGTATAAGCCAATTTAGCCCGATAATCGCATAGTTATTTATGGGGTGTTAATCCAGCAAGTGTTTACAAAAATTAACACTATTGCAAAAATGAATTTATTTCTCAACATCGACCTATCGTAGGGCTGGGTTAACCAGCGTCAAAGACAGAAGACAAGGCGTGTCCGAGTCGGCAAGAGTCTGCCGACTCGGACGTGGCGAAACGAGATATGGAAACGCATTCCACTATCCAAACCTTAAAATATATAATCTGAGGTCGCAAATCGAAAAATTTCAATTTTTTTTAAAAAAATTCCAAAAAAAAAGTTAATAATTCTTTTTTTCGTTATAATAAAGTTCGGACTCTTAATACTACGGCGCAAATATTGCTCAAGAAAACCGGTTGGTAACGTCGATAACTTCTTATAAGCATGGTGCTTATAAGGAGAATCGCTATGGATATTGCACAGATTAAAGGTATTGGTAAAGAA
>JAAYQH010000462.1 GCA_012519365.1 Planctomycetota bacterium
CGCATTAAATCCGGAACCAACGCCCGCGATGTTGGTTCCGACATTGCCATCATCAAAATGATCATCCACAATCGCCGCAACAGCATTCGTTGAAACGGCAAAACTTAAAACTCCTGAACCGTTACGAGGAGTCAGATACATAGACTCCTTTGTATCGTTTCCAAAGTCAAAAATTCGCGACCAGTCGCTGATCGTATCCAAATTGACCCACGCCGAGATCGTTACATCCGTCAGGCCGTCCACCACTCCCGTCGGCAAACTGACATAGCCATCCGTACCGTTCAGATAAATCGCATTGGCGAACCGTCCTTCCGTCCAGACCGCATCGCCATTTAGCGCCCCGTTCCATCCGTTATCGGTAGCATCATAAGCGACGGCGCCTTCGGCCTCATCGAATTTGAGATACGCACGTAAACCAACCGGAGTCGCTTCATTGCTGTCAGGACTTTCACCGCTCGGCATATTCGCGCTGACCACATAATAATATATCTCATCCGGAGTAATGTTTGTGTCGCCGAAGCTTGTTGCGGTGATGTCCGAAGCCAGTACTGCATAAGGCCCGCCGCTGCCGGTTGAACGCTTGATGTTGTAACTGAGCGCATCCGGTACGCCGGTCCAGGCCAGATTGATTTGGGCGTTGGTTACCCTTGTTGCGCTCAATCCTCTCGGCCGGTCGGACGGTGCGGCCCATGTGTATGTCGGAAGCCAGTCGAAATAGGCCTGCGCACCTTCCCTTGGACTCAAGGTGCAATTCGCCGGAAGTGCATCATTAAGGTGATGGAGAAGGTCTCCAAGAAAACCGACAAGGTACGAGACGTTTCCCTGGTTATCCATGGCATTCTTAATCGCATTGCCGAAACCCGCCGTAGTCCCGTTGACCAGGTTCCAGGGGTCATCGGGATATGGAGTCCAAAACATTTCCGTGATGATCATCGGCCAGCGGTCCGCGGCAGGCTTGTATTGTCTGTCCCACAGGCTTTGCACCCTGGCCGGATCGTCGAACACACCGCCATACGCCGGATAAAAATGACACGCAACACCGATATTCGTGCCGAAGAAGGGATATTCAACCCATTGGTGAGGCGATCCCTGCCAATCCAGGGTCGGAACCCAGATAACGTTGTCCGCCCCCGTGCCTCGAATCGCATCGATAATGGGCTGAATCCAGTTCCGAAAGGCTAAATGGTATTTGCTCTGGTGATTGCCCCAGTCGCCGTTGCCCGGAGAGGATTCGATCTCGACTGGCTCGTTCATTAACTCGAACATGATATTGTCTGCGTTTTTGACACCCGGTGCGTTGGCTACCGTCTGCCAGAAAGTGATCAGACGCTGCTGTTCAACAACGCCGGCGTTACGGGTGCCGTTATTGGGTGTGTTAATCGGCCCGGTGGCGCTAAGCACCAGGTACAGGCCTCGCGAACTCAGGTGCTCGGCGTAGGGAACGACGAAGTTCTGGATCCAGGCGTCGAACTGGGCAGGGTTAACCAGTCCTGACTGGCTC
>JAAYQH010000463.1 GCA_012519365.1 Planctomycetota bacterium
AATAGGTCCCTCGCTGCGCTCGGGATGACAGTATGGGGCTCGGGATGGCGGAGGGGGTTGGCGGAGGAGTCGGATGTCAGGGGTTGTATCGGCAGGGGCTTGGGTGTACAATACGGCCAGAGTGGTGGTTATGGATGCAGCAAGTTCGGTTATGAGAAACGTTTTTGGAGTCTATTGATGGGCAAAAAAGTCTTGATTATCGGGGCTGGGGGCGTGGGCAATGTGGTGACGCATAAATGCGCGCAGGTGCCGGAGGTGTTTTCTGAGATTGTGTTGGCCAGCCGGACCAAGGCCAAGTGCGACGCAATCGCGGCTGATGTGAACCGGCCGGTGCAGACCGAGCAGGTGGATGCCGACGATGTGAGGCCGTTGGTGAGGCTGATCGAAAAACACCGTCCGGATGTGGTGATCAACGTGGCCCTGCCGTATCAAGACTTGACGATTATGGACGCCTGTTTGGAGACGGGGGTGGACTATCTCGATACGGCCAACTATGAGCCGCCGGACGAGGCGAAGTTTGAGTATAAATGGCAGTGGGCCTATCACGACCGCTATCGGGACGAAGGGATTATGGCGCTGCTGGGCAGCGGATTCGATCCGGGAGTAACGAATGTGTTTTGTGCCTATGCGCAAAAGCATTACTACGACGAGATTCACACGATAGACATCGTGGATTGCAATGCCGGCGAACATGGGCATCCCTTCGCGACGAATTTCAATCCGGAAATCAATATTCGCGAGATTACGCAAAAGGGACGATACTGGCAGAACGGCCGATGGGTGGAGATCGAGCCGATGAGTATTCGCAAGGAGATTGACTATCCGGATGTCGGGCCGCGGGCGTCGTATGTGCTGTATCACGAGGAACTGGAGTCGCTGGTTAAACACATCAAGGGGCTCAAGCGGATTCGGTTTTGGATGACATTCGGGGATGAGTATCTGACGCATCTGCGTGTGCTGCAGAACGTGGGGATGACGCGGATTGATGAGGTGGAGTTTGAGGGGCACAAGATTGTGCCGATTAAGTTTCTCAAGGCATTGCTGCCCGATCCGGGGTCGCTGGGGGCCACTTACACGGGCAAGACGTGCATCGGGGTGATTTTTGACGGCGTCAAGGACGGCCGGCGCAAACAGATGATGATTTATAATGTGTGCGATCATGCGGCCTGCTATAACGAGGTGAAGGCTCAGGCGGTCTCTTATACGACGGGGGTACCGGCGATGATCGGGGCCAAGATGATGCTCGAGGGCAAGTGGCGCGGCGCGGGGGTGTTTAATATGGAGCAATTTGATCCCGACCCGTTTATGGAGGACCTGAACCGCTACGGCCTGCCCTGGCACATCCTCGACGGAAAGACGATTGACAATTGATTGGTCTAACGCTCGGACAAAAGGCATAATGAATCGCGATGCTGTCATCGGTTGTCTTCTCGGCACGGCGGTCGGGGATGCGTTGGGGCTGCCGTACGAAGGGCTGCATCCCCGACGAGCGGCAGCGATGCTGGGTCCGGCAACGGAGCATCGTTTCATTTTCCGGCGTGGCATGGTCTCTGATGATACCGACCACACCTGCTTTGTTGCCGCAGCGTTGATCCGGTCGAATTTCGAGCCTCACGCATTTACCCGTTGTTTGGCGCGATCGCTGCGATGGTGGCTGGCGACCTGTCCGGCGGGAGTAGGGTTGGCCACGGCCCGCGCAGTAATGAAATTATGGCTTGGATTTTCCCCCGCCAAAAGCGGTGTCTATTCGGCCGGCAACGGCCCGGCAATGCGCAGTGCGATAGTGGGTGTGGTTTTTTCGAGCGACATCACGAAGATGGCCGAGTTTGTCCGGCGTTCAACGCAAATCACCCACACGGACCCGAAAGCGTATCAGGGTACCTTATGCATCGCTTTGGCGACGGCTGCGGGCACGCAAGGCCGGACGATTCTACCGGACGATTTTGTGTCCATGGTTCGAGCAGCGCTTTCCGATGACAATGACAAACTTTTTGTAGCCCTGATCGAGCAGGCCTGCCGCTCGGCCGAAGCCGATGAGCCGGTCGTACAGTTTGCACAAACAATCGGCTGCAAACGGGGCATTTCGGGATATGTGCTGCATACGGTTCCTTGTGTTATCCAAACGTGGCTGCGCCATCAGCACGATTTTGCCGGAGGTGTTCGGGAAATCATCGAGGCCGGTGGAGATACGGATACGACCGCCGCAATACTCGGCGGTATCATCGGCGCAAGTGTCGGCAAAGGTGGCATTCCGAACGAGTGGCTCAATGGAATTGCTGAATGGCCGCGAAGTATCCCATGGATTCAACAGCTTGGCAACGCTTTAGGTCGAGCAACAGAGGGGCACACGACCCATCCTCCACGATATTTTGTACCGGGTATTTTGCCGCGAAATGCTTTATTCCTGCTTATCGTTCTGGGACACGGCCTTCGGCGGCTGTTTCCGCCTTATTGGATTGATGATAAAACCAAATCATAATCTAAATTTTGGGAGTATCTCATGCGAACGTTTGGCCAGTGGTTGGGATATCTGATGCCGTTTTTGCTGTTGTGCGGGCCGATTCTGGCGGCTTTGCAGCATTTTTTGATCGGTGCGGTCTGTGTGGGTTTGGGGTTATTTGCGCTGTCGATCAAGGTGGATGTGCTGCTGAGCCGACTGCCGGCAACAACAAATCAGAATTG
>JAAYQH010000038.1 GCA_012519365.1 Planctomycetota bacterium
CACCGCGAGGCGCGGATCGGGCATACCAAAAAGACGCTCGCCGAGCTTCAACGATTAAACATAAATGTAAAACAATTGAGGTCATGTGTGCCTCATGATCCGTAACTATTTGCGCTGTAGTATTAAATGAGGCAGATCATAACAGCAACTTTTAGTAAATTCAGGAGAAAGAATATGTTTCATTCCAAACGCAAACCCGGTTTTACATTGATTGAATTGTTGGTGGTGATTGCTATCATCGCGCTGTTGCTAAGTATTGTCGTCCCAGCGCTGAAAAAGGCCAGGGAGCACGCTCAGCGTGTGGTGGGTTTTGCCAATCTGCGGAGCCTAAGTACAGCACTGCATATCTATTTGAATACAAATGACGACAAGTTTTTTGCCTATGACGGGACCACGTTGTGGTTGGAAATTATCGGAGAGCTGGTGGATAATATCGACGAGGTCCGGTATTGTCCCCGAACCATTAAAAATATTCGCGTGGCCGAAGAGCGGTATGAAAATAGCCCAGGTTCGCATTGGAGAGAAGCGGAGGTCCCTTGGGTATGGGGTAACTCCACCGATCCGACGAAAGATTATGAATTGGGCAGTTATGGCTTAAACGGTTGGCTCTATTCGAACGCCATATACGCCAGGCCCTTTGAAAATGATCTGTTTGGACGTCGCACAGCGGTTCAAAATCCCAGCACAACGCCGTTTGTTCTGGATGCCATCTGGCCGGATGGCTGGCCGCGAAGCAACGATACCTTGCCGGCAAGCTATAATTATTCGCTAGGCATTCAGGGCACCAGCCATGGCTATGCGGACAATGGTTATATGATGGGCCGATTTGTTACGAACCGCCACGGCGGTGTGACCAATGTGATCTTTGTAGATGGCAGTGTCAAATCGGTTCCGCTTGCGGATTTGTGGACGTTGACGTGGCACAGAGGATATCGGCCGCGATATGATGTCAAATTGCCTGAGCCGGTACCGACAGGTCAGCGGTAATTGGGTTTCAAACTCTTGTATCTTAGCCGCCGGAAACACGTTATTTCCGGCGGTTTTTTTAGGCGCAGTTCCAAACCCCTAATCTCCAAAGCCAGTATATAACGTATTTATGGTGTTCAGCAGAGGTGTACCCTGTTTATGAAACAGCAGTCATCTTGGGCAGAGACCTGCCCGCGAACTCTTTCTTCAAAGGCGACCGGCAAGCGGCGGTACAATTTCCTATATATTACACTAAGATTTACTGATTTTTCTGGATCTTGGCCCAGGTGTCCTTAAGCGTAACAGTGCGGTTGAATACGAGACGTCCATCGCGGCTGTCCGAGTCGGTACAGAAATAGCCGAGACGTTCGAATTGCCAGCGATCCAGCGGGCGGGTGGTTTTGAGCGACGGTTCGACCTTGCAGCCGGTCAACACCTGCAGGGAGTCGGGGTTGATATTGGCGCTAAAATCCTGCCCCTCTTCGGTCTGGTCGGGGTCCTCTTTGGTAAACAGGTGCTCATAAAGCCGCACCTCGGCGTCCAATGCATGTTCGGCGGCCACCCAATGCAGAGTGGCTTTGACCTTGCGGCCGTCCGGGGCATTGCCGCCGCGGGTGGCAGGGTCATAGGTGCAGTGCAGCTCCACGATATTGCCCTCGGCGTCTTTGATAACCTGTTCGCATCGGATAAAATAGGCATAACGCAGCCGCACTTCGCGACCGGGCGCCAGTCGGAAGAATTTCTTGGGCGGCGTTTCCATAAAATCGTCCTGTTCGATATATAACACCTTGGAAAACGGTACCTTACGTGTTCCGGCGGCGGGATCTTCCGGATTGTTAACGGCCTCTGTCCATTCAACTTGCCCCTCGGGATAGTTGGTCAGGACAACCTTCAGCGGTCGCAGCACCGCCATCACACGCGGGGAGGTGCGGTTCAGGTCGTCCCGTACGCAGTGTTCCAGCAAGGCATAATCGACGGTACTGTTGAATTTATTAACGCCGATGACTTTGCAGAAGTTCCGGATGGATTCCGGCGAAAAACCTCTCCGACGCAAGCCGCTAATCGTCGGCATTCTCGGGTCATCCCACCCACGCACGAACTTTTCCCGCACCAGCCGCAACAGTTTACGTTTGCTCATTACCGTATAAGTCAGATTCAGCCGGGCAAACTCAATTTGCTGGGGGTGATGGATGCCCAGTTCGTCGAGGAACCAATCGTACAGTGGGCGGTGGTTTTCAAATTCGAGCGTACAAATCGAGTGGGTGATGCCTTCGATGGAGTCTTCCAGGCCGTGCGCCCAGTCATACATCGGGTAAATACACCACGTATCGCCGGTGCGGTGATGTGTTGCGTGCAGAATGCGGTACATCACGGGGTCCCGCATATTAATATTAGGATGGGACATATCGATTTTGGCCCTCAGCGTTCGTGACCCATCAGGAAATTCGCCAGCTCGCATCCGTGCAAACAAATCAAGATTTTCCTCGCTACTGCGGTTTCGCCACGGGCTTTCCCTGCCCGGCTCGGTCAGCGTGCCGCGATACTCGCGGATCTGCTCGGGGGTCAAGTCGCACACAAAGGCCTTGCCTTTTTTGATCAGTTCGACGGCCCACTGATACATCTGCTCAAAATAATCCGATCCAAAATAGAGCCTGTCTTGCCAGTCCCAGCCGAGCCAGTGGACATCGTAAATGATAGAATCGACATATTCCTGCTCTTCTTTGCAGGGATTTGTGTCATCAAAGCGAAGATTGCACTTGCCCCCAAACTCCGCGGCAATGCCGAAGTTCAGACAAATGCTCTTGGCGTGTCCGATGTGCAGGTAGCCGTTTGGTTCCGGCGGGAAACGGGTATGGACGCGCCCGCCCCATTTGCCGGTTTTGCAGTCCTCGGCGACGATTTGTCGTATAAAGTCCAGCCGTTCAGGACCGGTGTTCGTTGTGTTGTTCTGCTCGGTCATAGTTCAGTCCTCAATGAAAAATCAGGGTGCAACTATAAATCACAGCCGCGGCAATAGCAAGACGTTTCATAAGGGATTTCTGCGATTGAATCAGCAGCAATTTGGGTATAATAAAAAATAACAGTAAAAAAATAATTTTTTCCCTGAATTTAACTGAAACACAACATTTCAAGGGTGAGCCGACAGGAGTGGAAGCGTTAACTTTCCGCAATGTCGACAATGTAATACGGTTTTTGGGAATAGACAGGCAATACGCCGCAGCGAACCAATGGCAGGACACACCGACAATAAACACGATCTTTATATTCGACTTTTGATGTCGAATCAGAGCAGGATTTACACCTATATCCATATGTTTGTGCCCAACGATCAGGATGCCGACGATCTGATGCAGGAAACGGCCTCGACATTGTGGGAAAAATTTGATTCATTTCAGCCGGGTACCGATTTTGCATCGTGGGCGGTTACCATTGCCCGCTACAAAATTCTCAACTATCGTCGTCGGAAAAAGAACACCGCAATGCTCTTTTCCAGCCAGACCGTTGAGGCTATAGAGGCCTGTGCTGTTGAGCAGATGCAGCAGGATATGCCGGGCAAAGATTATCTTCGCCAGTGTCTTGAGGAACTCAGCGAGCAGGATCGTTCGCTGATCCAAATGCGCTATTGGCATTCGGTTGCGGTCAAGACGCTGGCGCACCGGCTGGGGCGCTCTCCGAATGGATTGTACGGTTCGCTAAGCCGGATTTTGCTGCTGCTGATTAATTGCATCCGGCAAAAATCTACTGCGGAGGAACGCTTATGATAGCCAGGACGGAACAATATACGCTGTTGCGGTTGATTCTGGGGGCGATGGATGAATCGCTGACGGCGGCGGAATTTGCGGTGTTGGATTCGCGACTTCGTAACGATCCGGAGGCGTTGAACTTTTACGCGCAGGTGATGCGAATGCAGACGTTGCTGGTCCAATCGCGAGAGGTTTTTGTGCCTCGACCGGATGAGGCTATTCTCGATGATTCTTTCTGGGCGATGCTGCTGGACGATCAATACAAGGCCGAGCCGGTGGCGGTCGAACAGCAACAGCAAAAGCCGACGGTTGTGCCGCTTGCGGAGGTGCCCAAGCCGTCCTATCGGGTCTCAAAGACACCGCTTGCGGTTGCGATCAGTGCCTTGGCGGCATTTTTGATGTTGGCGGCGTATGTCTATTTCAATCCCTGAAACC
>JAAYQH010000464.1 GCA_012519365.1 Planctomycetota bacterium
CACTCCAGCTTGCCAGACCAGCCAAAACCTTGATTCGTTTTGTCATCTTAATCACAAAAAAACCTCTTCTTTGCTGATTTTGTTTGACATCTCCAAGCAGGTCGTTCATTTCGGTGCATTATAGATGTTGTCTATTACAATAGGGCATTACGTTATCTTTGGTTTTCCGTGGTAAAAAGATTTTTACATCTCATTTGCACTGCAGCATTATGAATCGTCAAAAAACCAAACAATTCTTTAAGTTTCGCGTGTTTTATCTGAAATAAATCTGCCTTGCAAGCGAAAAACGCCGCCAAGAGTATTTGAGTATTTGTTGAACACGATCAAAAAAGGTGAATATGTCCGCATTTCAGGGGCGTCGTATGAGAAACCATCCCCCCGCAAGCAGCAGTGCCAGCGTCGCTGGTTCTGGGATCACGTGGAAGTGAAATACGGCCTGGTGGGTTAGCCGGTCACCTTCGACAGAAAGTGCCGAAGCTTCAAAGGTAATCCGGTAGTCGCCGGCCTGCGAAAAGGCCATATTGTAATGGTCGTGGCCGCCGGCTTGGACTGTTACCCTGTCGTCGGCAAAAATGCCGTCGCTGTCGGCCATATAAACCACCGGCAATCCGAAACTGACTTTATACAAGCTGAAATGTCCGGGGCCATCGACCTCGATTAACGTAAGATAAAGCCGGTCGTTTTGGAAGACACCCGTGGCCGCCTCTTCGGCCCCGATGCCCAAAAAAGGCGAGGCGAAGGTTTCCGCGTCGGTTCCACTTTGCGGCAGATGCCACGTGTCATCGCCTGGCGCATTGCCCAAAAAAAGCCACTCTGTTCCCGCAGGGCGAGCAAAAACCGCCGAATTCGGCACGACGATGACAATCTCGTCGGGTTTGTATTCGGCCTCCTGCGACAGGGCAAGGCCCGTTGACGATCGCTCCGGTATGAGCGTGCAGGTGCAATTCGAGTTTGTCGTGTTCACCCAACCCAATATCTGCATGGCCGGCGGTGTATTCATAGTGAGCCTTCACGGAGCCGAGAGAGAGTACCATCCACATAAATAACACAGTCTTTTTCATAGTGTTGTTCCCTTTTGTTGTTAGGGGAGTGATGCAGTTTACAGACATTCCGATTCAAACGGGCTGCCGCACAGCAGCCACTGCATTGCCATTTCCAGCAGATCGTTTATATCGACTTGTCCGGAGTCGGTGATGTCGGCCTGACCGCAGTTCGGCGCCAGGGCACAGTCCTCGCGCAGCCAGTACCCGGCAAGCCGGGCAAAGTCGCCAACATCGACCTTACAATCGCTGTTGATATCTGCCGTCAGCGTTGCGTCGCAGCGGATAGAAGTTGAAATCTGAAGTGCCACCTCGTACAGTCCCGGACGGGTAAACGCCCAACTGTTGTGCGCGTGTTGACCGGCGGGAATATAAAACACGTCCGATTCAGTAATACCGCCGTCGAAGGTGGAAAAGAACACCCTCGGCGATGTGCCGGCCTCCTGCCACATTGCGATATGGCCGTCTTCGGGGCCACGGACTTCGACAAGATGGACGCGCAGCCACCGACCGGGGGCGTTTGCGTTGCGAGTCGGATCATTCGGATCCCACAAACAAAGGGCGTTGCGTTCGGCGGCGGTCATATCCTGCGAATCAAACCCCGGCGCCGGTGGCCGTTCCTGGTCGTAGTACCAGAAGGTCTCCCCCGGTGCGGCGCCGATAAAGGCAAACGCCGGCGGTACGGCGACCTGAAAAGCGAACCGATGTTCGGGCCCCAGCGCAAAAAATGCCTGCTCGATTTCGATGCGGGTATTGGCCGCCGGTCGGTCGGTCTTGAGGTGCACATCCCAGCCGGAAAAACGCAGAGGGATTTCGATGTCTGTGTGCGCTGCCGGGATCCTCTGCGCGGTGTTCGGGTCGGGCGGCAGTGTTTCCACACCGAAGTACAGCGTCACAACAGGGCTTTGGCTCAGGACACAGTAATCGCCATAGACGGCCGCATTGCCATATAACGCGACGCACAAACAGGACACATGGAAAAAGAAGTTCAGCGGTTTCATTGAATCTGTTCCTCTATCGGATTGGTTTTGCAAAATTGAAATTGCAGTCAGACATTTCTTTGACGGCTTCGGCGGTGATGACCTCAACGCCGGTATCAGCGTACAGAAACAGTGTAGAGCCGCGGGTGTTGTCTTCGTTGGGGCTGCCGGTTCGATAGCGGTCCGGCTGGATGTCGGCACGTATGGCGGTCCATCGCTGCTCGGCTTCATCGGATACGAACCAACTGCGCGAGTGGGTATGATCCGCCCCCGCGTCAATGGCGTTCCAGCGGTCGGCGGCAACAAAGACGGTTATTGCGGTGTCTTTGCGCCGAAGACGATGGAGGTTATGAAACGATTCGTCGGCGACAAGCTGACCGAATCGATACCACGGCGTCATATAGTCATTCATAATATAGCTGGTGGTGTTGTTTTCAAGCCGTTCTTTGCCCTGCGGATCGGCCGGGCAAATACGGATTTGTTCGACATTGGACAGATACGGCGACAGGGTGTAAATCCAGGTCTGCCGCGCATCGGAGACGGTATGAGTGGTCAGCGGAAAATCTCCGGCATAGTCGTCGGCGTAAAGCGTCATCGCGATGCCGATCTGCCGCAGATTGCTCATTGACACAAGGCGTTTGGCCGTTGTTCGCGCAGTGCGCAGGCCGGGCATAACGATGGCCAGCAGCATCGCGACAATCGCAATCACCACCAGCAATTCAATCAGGGTAAACCCTTTGGAAGGAATTGTCGTACGCATGAGACCTGCTTTCTTTGTGGACAGACGCATGGTCTGAAAACAAGAATGTCCGTAATCCGTAAAACGAAGAGGTCGATTTTTGGATTAGGCGGCAGGCGGCGCGCGGGCAATGGCGGCGTGCAAGAAAGCGGTGTGGACTGAAAAAGACCGGCAAGCAGCCTGAACCCCTTGCCCTTCGTCGATTAAACAAATCGGTTGCGGCAGGGAGGAAAAACTGGTGTCAATCAGCGATTTTAAGAGATGACAGGTGCCGCACCGGTTTGACGAATGGCTGCCGAGTGGATCGTCTCGGTCGTCTCGGTCGTGCCGGGCGCACTCGGTGGGTGGGGTATGGCAGGTGGATAAATGCAGCAATAGCAGCGCAGAAGGGCCTGCCGTTGTCAAGTGCAGCAGAACTGCCAGGATAACGAGCAGCCGGATTTTCAAAAGTCGCTTGTGCATCATCTTTTTTGACACAGGGCACAAAGCCCTTCAATTCGAATTTGCTGACGGTGCATCGTCAGGCCGTCAGGAAGCTTGACCAGCGGTGCCTCCACGCCGATCAGGCATTCGGTGCGTCGGCAGCGCACGCAGGTAAAATGCGGGTGGCACTGGGTTGCCGTGCAATGATGCGCCGGCTCAAACAGCCATTGCCGCTGCTGCACGAACGCCTTGTGGACCAGATTGGTCTTAACCAGGCTCATCAGCGTGCGGTAAATGGTCGTTTTATCCGGTGCCTCCGGACCCAGTCGGTCGGCGATTTGCTGCTGGCTTAATGGACAGCCGGCCTGCATCAGAACACTCAGGACCGCCACCCGCGCTGTTGTAATCCGCATCTTTTTTTGGCGTAGCAAATCCACCACCTGTTGTTGGACCTTGTCTGTCACGACTATGCTCCTTCGGCGGCCTCGGCAGGGTCGTGTTTGCCGCAAAGAACACAGCTATGGTGACCAAGATGAGCCCCGTCGGTACGCAGAAACAACGTCGGAAACACAATATCGCTCACGCAGCACGGCAGCCAGACAGCCGCAAACAAGACAACAAACATCCCCAAAAGCATGCTTAGCCCAAGCTCTTCCGGACTGGACATCAGCAAGTAACTGGCCGAGGCCCACGTGCTGACCAACACGTGCATAGCATGGGGGATTTTGGTTCGCGGCCATACATACGCCAAAATCACCCCCACCAAGGCGGCCGGATTGACCAGATACCACTCCTCAATAAAACCTAAATGCAGAGGGTGTTTATGCGTGTGCTCCTCTTGCACCTCATCATCAACATGGCCGTCGCCTTCTTCGCCAAGAGTGTGCAGTGCCGCGTGGGTTGGAACAGCGACCCCAAGCACCGATTCCCCCAGATATGGCACAATACAGTCGCTTAAGGTCGCAATGCCCACAGAGCCGACATAGCCTATCACCAAAATCACCAAAAAACTGCTCGCCTTGCGATGAAGTTTGAACAACGCCGCGGTCACCATCGCACTGAGCACTACGTGCAGCGGATGAAAGACCGCAAACAGTCGAAGGGCGTTTTCTTTGCTGATATCCTTAAACAGCAGCATAAAGGCAATGCCGAGGGCCGCTCCGAACAACGTAAACGGACTGTGGGCCTTCAGTTCCTGCCCGATATGCTTAAATCGATACCCTACGGCCATCTCGATAATCCTTAACTAAAATACTGTTTTCTTTTTGCAACTCAGTTGCAACTAAATACCACACCTCCCCGATACGTTGCAAGAAAAAAATGAACAAAAACACATTACTTCGCTTAAATCTCAGATTTCAAACGTCAAATGCCATATTGTAAACTCAAAATGTCAGATTCCTAATCTTAGATTCCAATGGGCTACTACTCATATCCTCAATGGGTAGTATCCCTCACATCCCAGAGCGGATGTGTTCAAAGAGCAAGGCGTAAATAAGACACTTATCGCTTGTCGGCAGGGGGGGGGTTGCAAAGCCCCAAAGACGCCGGCGCGGGTCGTGTCGGAGGCTGAGAAAAATCGCCGGTTATAGATCCAAGCTTACCCTCGCAGAACCTTTCGCAGCAGACCCAGCAGACTGTTGGGTTCAAAGTCGTGTTTTTCCAGCCGCAGGTGGACAGTACGAGGGTCGGGGATGCGCACCGTCCCCGGCCAACGGGCAAATAGATTCGTCGCATTGGCCTCTTCGTCGAAGGTAAAGATCACGTCCGGTTTTTGCACAATAATGCGTTTAATAGCGAACCGACCGGCCAGCAGCCGAAGCCGAGCCAACTCCAGCGTCAGCGTAACCTGCTCAGGAATCGGCCCGAACAAATCTCGCAGCTCCTCACCGAGCCGGTCGATGTCCCTCGGGTTCAGCGCCATGGCCAGCCGTCGATACACCTCCAGCCGCTGCCGATCGGAATGGATATAATTTTTGGGAATGCAGGCCGCAAAGCCCAAATCGATAACCGTCTCCGGTTCTTTTTCGATCGGTTCGTTTTTCAGCCGCTTGACCGCCTCACCCAGCAGCCGACAATACAATTCATACCCCACGGTGTTAATATGGCCGGACTGTTCGGCACCGAGGATGTTGCCCGCTCCGCGAATCTCCAAATCCCGCAGCGCGATGCGAAAGCCGGCCCCGAGCTGGGAATACTCCTCGATGGCCTTGAGCCGTTTGCCTGCCACCGGCGAAATCGATCGCGACTGCGGCAGCAGCAGATACGCATACGCCCGATGTTTGTACCGTCCCACACGCCCGCGAAGCTGATGCAGCTGCGCCAGTCCCATCCGGTCGGCCTCGCAGATGATGATCGTATTGGCGTTGGGGATATCAATGCCTGATTCGATAATCGTCGAACAGACCAGCACATCCGTATCGCCGGTGACGAAACGAATCATCGCCTCTTCCAGTTCGTGTTTGGGCATTTGCCCATGGGCGACATCGATGCGAATCTTCGGATCGCCGACAATCTGGCGCAGTTTCCACGCAGCCTGTTTGATCGACTGGACCCGATTATACAGATAAAACACCTGCCCGTCGCGCGCCGTTTCGGTCAAAATGGCCTTGCGAATTAACTCCGGGTCAAACCGACACACCCGCGTAACAACGCTGCGCCGATCCAGCGGCGGCGTCGAAAGCGAACTGATATCCCGCAGCCCGATCAGCGACATATGCAGCGTCCGGGGAATGGGCGTGGCCGTCATCGTCAAAATATCCACATTCACCCGAAACCGCTTGAGCCGTTCCTTATGCTCAACGCCGAACCGCTGCTCCTCATCTATAATCAACAGCCCCAGATCCTTAAACCCCACATCATCGCTCAGCAGCCGATGCGTCCCGATAAGAATATCGACCTGTCCCCTGCGCGCCGCCTCGAGGATTTGCCGCGTCTCTGCGGGCGTACTGAAGCGATTGAGCACCTCCACCCGCACCGGAAAATCCGCAAACCGCTCACGAAACGTCCGCCCATGCTGAACGCTCAGCACCGTCGTCGGCACCAGAATTGCCACCTGTTTTCCTGCCTGAACCGCCTTAAAAGACGCACGCATCGCCAGTTCCGTCTTACCGTAGCCCACGTCGCCGCACAACAGCCGATCCATCGGCTTGTTCGAGGCCATATCCTGCTTGATCTCCATGGCTGCGGTTATCTGGTCGGGCGTTTCCTGATAGGAAAACGATTCTTCAAACTCTTTTTGCCACAGCGTATCAGCTCCGAAATTAAACCCGCCCAATTTGGTCCGCTTGGCCTGGATTGCCAGCAGTTCCGCTGCCAGGTCCTCCACGCCCTGGGCGACCTGTTGCTTTTGCCGTTCCCATCGTTTGCTGCCAATTTTGCTCAATGGCGGGCGCCACGGCCCC
>JAAYQH010000465.1 GCA_012519365.1 Planctomycetota bacterium
TAGCAGTTGACCCCGATGCCGTTGTTTTGGGTTCGCTACGCGCTCTCCTTTTGGACAAAGGCTATGCGGCAACAGGAGTACACTCAGCCGCAGCAGCCAAAAAAGCCCTCAGCCAAGAGCATTTTTCACTTGTCTTAACGGAAGTCAATTTGCCCGACGGCAGCGGGTTTGACCTGCTTGAGGCGGCCCAAAACCTCTATCCCCGAACGGCGGTAATCCTGATGACCGCAAACGGCACCGTTCAAAACGCGGTAGAGGCCATGAAAAAGGGAGCTTGCGATTATCTGACCCGCCCGATTCATGACAATGAGCTGCTCTCGGCTGTTGAAAGGGCCATCCGTCAGCACACGTCGGCAGAGGACAATCAGCATCTTCGCCGCCAGCTCGAAACCAAGTACAGTCTGGACAACATTGTCAGCCAAGACTACAAAATGGCACGGGTATTTGAATTGATCGAAGCGGTAGCCGACAGCAAGACGACCATCCTGATGACCGGACCGAGCGGCACGGGCAAGAGCATGCTGGCGCGAGCGATTCATTATCGTTCCTCGCGGCGAAATGGGCCGTTTGTCGAGGTCAGTTGCGGCGCATTGCCGGAATCGCTGCTCGAGAGCGAATTGTTCGGTCATGTCAAAGGCTCTTTTACCGGTGCGGTGCGGGATAAAGAAGGTAAATTTTTGGCCGCTGATAAAGGGACGCTGTTTTTGGATGAGATTGCCACGGCCTCGCCGGCGATGCAGGTCAAGCTGCTGCGGGCGATCCAGGAAAAACAATTCGAGCCGGTCGGCAGCAATGAGACACTCAGCGTCGATGTGCGAGTGATCCTGGCAACCAACGTCGATCTGGCGGAGATGGTACGAAAAGGACAATTCCGAGAGGATTTGTACTATCGTATCAATGTGGTGGGCTTGGCGCTGCCGGCACTGGCGGAGCGGATTGGCGATGTCCCCCTGCTTGCCGAGCGATTTTTATCCTCCTACAGTGCGTTACACGGGCGTCCTAAAAGCGGATTTACCGATAAGGCGATGGAATACCTTCAAAAATACCCCTGGCCGGGCAACGTGCGTGAGCTGGAAAACGTCGTCGAGCGAACCGTGCTGTTGGGCAAGGGGCCGCTTGTTGATGTACAGGACCTGCCGGCGGTTATCCGGGAACGGGCCGAAACAGGCGACCTGCGGCGGTATCACGGCCAAAGCCTTAAAAAAGCCCTTGAGGGGCCCGAGCGTGCCATCCTGCGGGCGGCCCTGGAGGCCAACAGCTGGAACCGACAGGAAACGGCCAAAGCATTGGCTATCAACCGTACCACGCTTTACAAAAAAATGAAACGCTATGGCCTTGAAAAAGAGGCGGCGCGTCTGGGTTTGTAAGCTTTATTTTTTTGACGGCGGTACGTGCAGGCTAAGGCCGAAGGCGTCTTCCCACGCTTCTTTGAGCACCTCCGAGACGGTCGGATGGGCAAAGCAGATATCTTCGATTTTTTCAGTACTGCCAATCAACGCACGGGCGGCCGCAACAAGTTCTGTTACGCTTGCTCCGACCATGGTAACGCCGAGGATTTTATCGTCCGTTTTGTTACGGAGGACACGGATTTCACCGACCCCTTCGTTATGCGCGACACTCCGCCCATTGGCACGGAACGGGGCCTTTCCAATGATTACGTCCACCCCCTGCTCGGCGCACTTTTGTTCATTCAAGCCCACTGAGGCGACTTCGGGAAAGGAATAAACCGCACGGGGGATGAGAGTGTAATCGCCCATCTGTTTGCTGTGTCCGGCAATGTTGTCCGACGCGACTTGGGCTTCCTGAAATGCGCCATGGGCCAGATAGGTGGTGCCGACCGCATCGCCGACGGCGTACACGCCGGGGACGCTGGTTTGCATACGTTTGTCGACGGCAATCGCAGACCCATTCATTTTCAGGCCGAGATTTTCGACGGTTTCTTTATCACACCGAGCCCGCCGCCCCACCGCGACCAGAACCTTTTCGGCGGCGATAGCTTGGCCGTCCTCAAGTTGGACGGTTGCCCCGTCGGAGCCGGTCTGCACAGCGGTTACTTTGCAGTTGACCACGGAGGTAATGCCGAGTTTTTTGAATTCTTTGGCCAGCAGGCCGCCGACCCAAGCATCTTCATTCGGCAACAGGTGGGATAAGGCCTCAACAAGGGTGACTTTGCAGCCCACAGCGGCATAGATGCAGGCCATTTCACACCCGATGACGCCGCCGCCGATAATCACCATTGAAGCGGGAATCTGTTCAAGACTGAGCGCTTCAGTGCTGCTGATGATGGTTTTGTAATCAAACGGAAAAGTCGGGATGTTAATCGGTTCCGAGCCGGTGGCCAGAATGAGGGTTTTGCATTCCAATTGAGCTGAATCCTGTCCGCTGACGGAGACCTTGCCCGGCGCAATTGCAATACCGGAGCCGTTGAAGATTTTGATGCCGTTGCTTTGAAGCAGGCCGGTAACGCCCTTGGTAAAGCCGGCGACGATGGCGTCCTTTCGGGCAATTATCTTCGGCCAATTAGGACAGATAGTCCCTTGAATGTCCAGCCCCATCAGATTGGCGTGTTTGGCCTGGGTGAGAAAATGCACCGAAGCTAACAGGGCTTTTGAAGGAATGCAGCCAACGTTCAAACAAGTACCGCCCATGGACTTTTTTTCCACCAGGGCAACAGTGGCCCCTTTTTGTGCACAGCGAATCGCCGAGGCGTAGCCGCCCGGGCCGCCGCCGATAACCACCACATCAAACCGCTCTGCCATTGCTTTACTCCGATTGAAGGTGCGTATTTTTTGCTTGGATCAAAGCAGAACGCCAAATCTGCTGAAACGTTCAGCTGTTATTCTACAGAACCCGAGTCAAAAATCAAAACCAAAAAGGCCTATAACACACTGAACCAAACGCAACTGAACAATTGGATACGTTGCCTGCTTGACAAAATCGTCCTTATAAGTACAGTATCACGGTTATGATTCGAATTCGAGACATTCCCCTGCCTTTTGATCATGAGCCTGATGCCTTGGCTAAGGCGGCAGCGAACAAACTCGGCGTCTCGCTTGAGGAGTTGGGGCCTATACGCCTTGTGCGTAAGTCCATCGACGCCCGGAAAAAACATCGGATACTGGCGGTTTATTGCGTGGATGTGGAAACGGCCGACGAGCAGCAGGTTCTCAAGCGATGCGCTGGGGATCCGCATATTGCAGCAGCTCCGCAGACATCCTTTAGAGTGCCGCATTTTTCGACTTCCGACGGCAGGCCGCCGGTGATCGTCGGTGCGGGGCCATGCGGCCTGTTTGCCGCCCTCTTGTTGGCTCAAGCGGGCGCAAAGCCCATCCTGATTGAACGCGGCAAGGAGGTCAAGGCCCGCCTTCGCGATGTGCAGACGTTTTGGCGAGACGGCATTCTCAATCCTGAATCGAACGTCCCCTTTGGTGAAGGCGGCGCTGGGACGTTTTCAGACGGCAAGTTGACCACACAAATCAAGGATAAACACCACCGTGTGCAAAAAATCCTGCTCGAACTGGTCGCCGCCGGTGCACCGGAAGAGATCCTTTATGACGCAAGGCCGCATATCGGCAGCGATCGTCTCGTTACTGTGGTAAAGACCCTCCGCAACAAGATTTTGTCCCTTGGCGGGCAGGTGCGTTTTGAGACCAA
>JAAYQH010000466.1 GCA_012519365.1 Planctomycetota bacterium
CGGCCTTCCCACACATTGTGGCAGACCGGCTTTTCCACATAGACGTGTTTGCCTGCCTGGCAGGCCCAGATCGTCCCCAGCGCGTGCCAGTGGTTGGGCGTTGCGAGGACCACGGCGTCGATGGACTTATCCTCGAGCAGTTTGCGCATATCCGCGTATCCGTCCGGGCGGGCGCCCTGCTGTTGGTCGGCCTGTCTGAGTCGACGCTCAAGGACATTGCCGTCCACATCGCACAGGGCCTTGATCCGCACGTTCGGCATATTCATAAATTCTCCGGCCAGAGCCCAGCCCCGACTGCGAACGCCGACAATGCCCAGATTGATTCGCTCGTTGGCCCCCACCGCCCGGCGCCCCGGGGCCCAGGCAATTGCGTTTTGCTGCTGGCAAGATGACAACATCCCAGCCGCGATTATCCCGGCGGACACTTTGCCGGTGTTGACCAGAAAATTTCGACGAGACAGATTCGATTGCTTGGAATGCATAAGACCTCCTGACTAAACTATAGGACACAAAAACGGTTATGGACTTTTCAGAAGATTTGCCAGCGTCTTATCAGGACACGAGGCTATCTTATTTTTCCGGAAACCCAAAGGTCTGTCAACTGTTTTTTCTCACGGCGTGAAAAATTTCCTTGACAGACCCCATCCTGTCAGGATTTCATAAATGGGTAAATACGTGAATACAAGAGCGAAAGACCCTTTATCCTGAGGAGATATCGATGAGCGCAAACCCTTCTCGCCGGCGGTTCATCCAATCGGCCGCGGTCCTGGGCGGTGCGGCACTGGCCGGCTCAACCGCCTCTACAACCCGTGCCGCCCTTGCTCCCGAGACCCGTGAACCCGCAGAAAAAACCGACAAAAGCAACCCGTTCACACTGCGTTTCGGTCTGGCGTCATACACCACGCGCAAACTGTCGCTTGACCACACCCTCCAGATAGCCAAACGCCTGAATCTGAGCTGCATCACGCTCAAGGATATGCATCTGCCGTTGAGTGCATCACCGGAGATAACCGCACAAAACGCTCAGAAGGTGCGGGATGCGGGGCTGGATCTGTACGGCGGAGGCGTGATTTATATGAACAGCCAAGCGGAGGTGGATCGTGCCTTTGACTATGCCCGGGCCGCCGGTTTTCGGCTGATCATCGGTGTGCCGCAGCATGAGCTGCTGGATTATGTAGAGCAAAAAATCAAGACGTACAACATCGCCGTGGCCATTCACAATCACGGCCCGGAAGACCGGCTCTATCCCACTGTTCAAAGCGCCTATGCGCGTCTTGAGGGGCGTGATAAGCGGTTTGGGTTGTGTATTGACCTAGGCCATAGCCAGCGCTGCGGTATCCGACCGGCCGATGATATTCTGCAATTTCACGATCGCCTTCTCGATATTCATTTCAAGGATGTCAGCGACTCCACCCGCGCCGGGACAACGGTCGAAATCGGACGCGGGGTCATTGATATTCCTGCCACGCTGGAGGCCCTTCGGTCCGTCGGCTACAAGGGTATTGCGTCCTATGAATACGAAAAAGACGCCGACGATCCTCTGCCGGGGCTGGCCGAGAGCGTCGGCTATGTCAACGGAGTGTTAACCATGATGAACAGAAACACGGCATAAAAACGAAAGGATCACGTCAATGAAAAAACTATTGCTTTGTCTGGGAGTGATTGGAGGGATGATCATGGCCGCTTCCTGTGCCGAATCGACGAAGAAGACCGCCAAGACCTATCCGGTGACGCTGATGACGATCGATCCTGGCCATTTTCACGCCGCCCTGATCCAAAAGGATATGTATCCGAAGGTCAATCCTACGGTGTATGTCTATGCACCGGACGGCCCCGAAGTGGACAGCCATCTGGCCCTGGTCGAAAGTTATAACAGCCGCGCCGAAAATCCGACGCATTGGAAGAGCGTTGTCTATCGCGGCGAGGATTTTCTTGAAAAAGCCCTTCAGGAAAAAAAGGGCAATGTTGTGATGCTGGCCGGCAACAACCGCAAGAAAATTCATTACATCAAAACCTTCATCGACGCCGGGTTGAATGTCTATGCGGACAAACCGATGTGCATCAACAAGGAAGGCTTTGAAACCCTCAAAGAAGCCTTCGCCGCGGCCGAGAAAAACCATGTGCTGCTCTATGACATCATGACCGAGCGTTACGAAATTACCAGTATCCTGCAAAAGGAAATGGTCAACACCCCTGCGGTGTTCGGGCAGATGAAACAAGGCTCCCCTGAGGATCCGGCCATTGTCAAAGAAAGCGTGCATCACTTTTTCAAATATGTTTCCGGCAAGCCGCTGACGCGACCTGGGTGGTTCTTTGACACCACCCAGCAAGGCGAAGGCATCGTGGACGTTACCACCCATTTGATTGATTTGGTGCAGTGGGCCGCGTTTCCTGAGCAGATCATCGACTATAAAACCGATATTCGTCTGATTTCTGCCGATCGCTGGCCGACGGTGTTGAGCCCCCAGCAGTATCGGCAAGTGACCGGTCTGCCGGATTTTCCGGCCTATCTTAAGGGGCAGCTCAATGCCGAGGGCAGCCTGCCCTGTTATGCCAACGGACAAATTGACTACACCATCAACGGCATCCACACGCGTGTCCGCGTGGAGTGGGCGTACGAGGCGCCTGAAGGTGCCGGCGATACCCATTACTCTGTTATGAAAGGTACAAAGGCCAACATTATCATTCGGCAGGGCCAAGAGCAGAACTATCGGCCTGAGCTGTATATCGAACCGGCGGAAGGCGTTTCGGCCAATGCCCTGAACGGGCCGATTTACACGGCGGTGCTGGGGCTGCAGCGCAAATACCCCGGCGTGATGATGCAGCGTCAGGGGGATCGCTGGCACATCGCCATCCCTGACCGGTATCGCGTCGGGCACGAGGCACACTTTACCCAGGTCACCGAAAAGTATCTTCGTTTTCTGGAAGAAGGCAAGATGCCCGAATGGGAAGTGCCTAATATGATTACCAAGTATTACATCACCACTGCCGCCCTGGAGATGGCCAAACAGAAATAACACGCCGGCGTTTTTTTAAGCCCCGACGGAGGCACCGCAGAACGGCAGAGCCCTTCCCCCCGGCTTTGGCCCCACGGGGGGAAGGGCGGTTTTGGCGGGCCGCAGCGGGCTTGGGTCCGCGGCTATGCGGCTGTTTGATTCTATCCTTTGGAACTTTTTAGAAATGCCAGGCCCGATGAAACGAACCACAGAATCGTGGCAATCAGCATCAGCCCCTTGACCGTCTCCAGCGACATCCGCCCGGCCAGATACACAACCGACGGCGCCGTCAGCAACACCAGCGACAGCCCCCCTATCGTACGCCACAGGATCCGCATGTTTACTGCCCTCCTTCGACCGCAGGCCGACTGGTGGATTGATACCATTTACTGAGCGCTAGATACAAAATCGCCGTCATAAACCAGCCCGGCAGACTGACAAAGAATATCTCAATCGTAAACGTTTCCTTGAGCCACTGCATCCTCTCGGGCGAGACGTTCAGCAACCCTTTTGCCGCCAGCCAATCCGCCACGGTGCTGAACTGGACCAGCAGCGTGCAGACCGTCAGTGTCAGCAGCCAGGCCAACCCTGCCGCCCAATTAAACGCCCGTCCGCTCCACTGGGCCCAGTTGCTGCGAAGGCCGAACTTTCGGATCAGCCAGAAATCCACAAAAATCACCGCTCCCATCGGCATTAGAATCAGGGCCCAAATCGCCACAAAATCCAGCAGACGCATCGTGACCTTCGGATAGGCCGCCGCGGCAATTGTCGCACAAATGCCGGTGGCCAGCGTGATGAAAAAACGGCTGTGTTTGGGCAGAATGGCCTGAAACGCCAGCCCTGCGCGATAAATCGTGGGGTTGGCCGTGGTCCATCCGGCAATCACCACACACAGCAGCCCCGTCAGTCCGGCCGCGTCATACGCCAGGGGTCCCGGATGCACATCGGCATTGCCCGGGTCCAGATGCAATTGATACGCAAACAGCAGCGAGGCACAAATCCAGGCCATAAAATGGCCGATATACATCCCTGCCGCAGAGGCTACGGCGTACCAGGCCTTGCGGGC
The DNA here is from genome assembly GCA_012519365.1 of Planctomycetota bacterium. Classification (GTDB taxonomy): domain Bacteria; phylum Planctomycetota; class Phycisphaerae; order Sedimentisphaerales; family Anaerohalosphaeraceae; genus T3Sed10-213. Next base: position 4,063 of record JAAYQH010000466.1, read on the forward strand.
ATAGCGAAACACCGACAAATCGCTTAGCCCGATGTGCCATGCCATATTGCAAAACCATGCGAAAAACATCACATGCCAGAATGTGAACTTCGCGCGCCCGGCCAGGGGCTGGCCACCCTTCCAAATCGCCGTCCTGCACAGGGTCCATAAATCGTCCGGCGAGGCAATCGCCGCCCCTGTCGCGTCGATAAATCGCCGCACTGTAATCAGCCCGAACGTCAAAAAGACCAGCACCATCCACGGTACTGCGATATTGGCAAACTTGCTGATCGTCTTAAAGCCATAGGCCGCACACCCCGCAAACAGCAGCCCCATCACCACCACCGCCAGCACCCATCCGACACTAGTCGGCGTTGCGTCGTCCAGGCCGGGCATTTTGAAATCAAACCACACCCCCAACGCCGTGGCCGAGACCGTAATCATCGCACCGGCCAAAATTGTAAACATCACGCCGTTGGCCAGATTATAGAGTGTCACCAACTTGCGGCCGCAGATTTTTTCCAACTGATAATAGAGGGTCAGACGTGCCCGCACGGCAATCGGCGCACAAAACAGCATCCAGCTCAGTACCGCCAGCGCGTTGCCCACCAGCAGCCCCACGATAAAATCAAACGCGCTGACGCCGTGCGCGACAAACAGCGGTCCAAGCATCAGCTCCGTTCCGGCCGTATGCTCGCCGGCGTACATCCCCAGAAAACTGCCAAACCCCAATTGGGCGTGCGGCGGCACCGGCTCGCGTTCAAATTCTTCGACCGGCGAAAACTGCTGACGTCCGTCGGGCTGCCCATCCGGCTGAGCTGATGCGTTTTGGTCCATAACGGCTCGCCTTCCTTATGAGTCTTGTAACGCACACGTTGATTTTGCCGCAAACGGTCCCTCAGTCGGGGGACGTTCAATCGGCATGCTGCCGGTCAAGTCCCAATTGGGCGAACTGTGCCTTTGGCCCGATGGGAACGATTGCCGTTTTGGGCATGCTCGGACCGCTGCTTTATGAAAGGCACCGCTTGGGCATTTATGGCAAAACGGATCGGAATCGGAACGTCCCTGAGCCGACATGCAGCACAACCGCCCCGTCTTGAAATCCGACAACCTCGATGCCCTCGGCCTGTGAAAGGGGTCTGTTCGACTCGCGAACCGAGGCCGCATCGCTGGTCGGCACCGCCACCGTGGCGGTTGTATTGGCCGGGATCTGCACTTCCCATTCCA
>JAAYQH010000467.1 GCA_012519365.1 Planctomycetota bacterium
AAAACCTGGGGTACAGGGATTCGAACCCCGACTAACTGATCCAGAGTCAGTCGTGCTACCGTTACACTATACCCCAGTAGGAGAATCTAATATACAATCGCCGGCCGATTGGGTCAAGCGGCAATTGGCTGATTTTGGCTAAAAATCAGATAAATCTGGCTTCCAAAGGGTGTTGACGTCCCGCGTGGCTATTTGATCAGGGCAATAATTGCGTCCAGGTCGTTGGCCGACCGCATCGGCGGGTTACTAAAAGGACGTGCCATGTGGCTGTGATATTCCACCGTGGCGTTGGGGTCCTTTAGCAGGTGACCGGTCAGAACACAGGCGACGCGTTGTTCTTTGCCGACGATTCCGTCAGCCAGCAAATGTTTAAGGCCCGCGATAGTGGCCGCTGAGGCCGGCTCGCAACCCAGGCCGGTCTTTCCGATTTGAGCCTTGGCGTCGAGGATTTCTTCGTCCGTTACTGCCAACACCACACCGTTGCAGACCGCAACGGCACGCAGACATTTTTTCAGGTTAACCGGTCGCGAGATTTCAATAGCCGAGGCGACTGTGTGCGGGCGGAACCCCGTCGCGTCCAGCTTGTCGTAATAGGTTCTGATGGCCTTGTTGTCAACTTGTCCGTTGTTCCACCGCAGGTGTTTGTCGTTAACCAGTTCCGTCAGCGTATTGGCGCCGACGGCGTTGATGACGGCAAGCCGCGGCACACGTTCAATCAAGCCCAGTGATTTCAGTTCCATAAAGGCTTTTCCAAAGGCACTGCTGTTGCCCAGATTGCCCCCGGGAACAATAATCCAGTCGGGTACCTCCCAGTTGAGTTGCTCGATAATGCGGTACATTATCGTTTTTTGCCCTTCCAGCCGGAAGGGGTTCAGTGAATTGACCAGATAAATCTTCAATTGCCGACATACATCCTGCACCTGCCGCATGCAATCGTCAAAATCACCGTCAATTTGGATGGTCTGGGCACCGTAATCCATAGCCTGGCTCAGTTTGCCAAAAGCGATTTTGCCCTGACCGATGAACACTGTCGCCTTCAGATTGCAACTGTGAGCGTACAGCGCCATCGCTGCCGAGGTATTGCCGGTCGAGGCACAGGCGCTGGCCGTTGCGCCCACCCATTTTGCATGGCTAAAGGCCGCGGTCATTCCGTTATCTTTGAACGAGCCTGACGGGTTCATTCCTTCATACTGCAGGAACAACCCTTTCGGATTCATTCCCAGCTCCGTCGCCAATGCGGGGTTCGGCTGCAAAAGGGTCTGTCCTTCGCCGATGCTGACTTTGCAGGGATCCGGGCAAAAATTCAGCAATTCCCGAAACCGCCACACCCCCGAAAAATCAAGCCGGTCGTTGCGTTTTGCCCATCGTTTAGCAAAGTCGGACAGTGACTTGGGCAGGGGCGCGTTATCCCACTCGTAACATACATCCAGTAAATCGCCGCACGCCGGGCAGCAAAACAAGGTCTCATCGCAGCCAAAGGTCGCCGAACACGCCGGATTTATACATTTTTGATAAGCAAACTGCTTGTCCATTCAGGATACCCTAAAAGAATTATCAGAGTTCAAGTGCTCCACAAGTGCCGGCAAATCAGAGATTTTCTCAATGCGATAGGCACCCTCGGGAAGAGGTTTTCCAGCATTGGCGTGTCCGCATTTCAGAACGGCGGTCATCCCTGCGGCCTGTGCACCGACGATGTCTTTGTGAATCAGATCGCCGACAAACATAATATGTTGCGGCTGAACGTCAATGCGACGGGCGGCCTCCTGAAAAATCCTAACATTCGGCTTTCGCCAGGGAAACTCATAGGAATACAGCCTCACCGGAAAATAACGCAGCAATCCTTCCCGTTCAAGATGCCGTTCAAGGCTGCTTTTATGAATGAAGGTATTGCTCAGCAGGCCCAGTTTTAATCCCATCTGAGTCAGCCTGTCCAGTGTCTCGGCCGTCCCCGACTCGACGGAGCCGGTCTCGGCCAATTTCGCGTACCACCGCCAGTTGAGCTCTTCCCATTGTTCAGGCGTTAGAGTCAGGCCGTTTTTGGTGCCGTATCTCTTGAGCAAGTCAAGCGAATCAAAGTCGTTGCCCGTCAGCCATGACAGCAGCAAATGCCAACGAATACCCCACAGATGCAGCAGCCGATAGACTTGATAGGAGCCTACCGGCTGGTTGAGTTCCTGCAAATAGGCATACGACCGGCGCATCGCCTCGTCAAGCAGTCGTCCTTTGCTCAACGTGCCGAAATGCAGCAGGGTATCGCCCAGATCAAACAGTATCGCTTCGATCCGTCGTTCAGCCAAATCCATTACCTCTTTGGTGGAAGTTTATCGCCGAAGGCCTCTTGGGTCCACGTTTCCATCTCCTCATCGGAAATTGCCGACATCCGATCCGCGGCATACTCCAGGTCAATCCTGTCTTTGATTGCTATTACGCGCGGGTCATGTTTGGCGATCTCGATATGGTAGCGTGCTTCAATCCAGTGTTTAATGCCGGCAGCGCCGCTCTTGTCGGTAATGGCTACGCCTACCGGCCGATTCAGCAGGTTATGCGTATCAAAGCAGTTGTAAATCTCTTCGTTTTTCAACAGGCCGTCTGCGTGAATCCCCGCTCGTGTGACATTGAAGTCCCGACCGACCAGCGGATAGTTCGGCTGAATGTTAAAGCCCAATTCCTTGTTGGCATACTGGGCCAGTTCGGTAATGGCCGCATAATTGACACGGCTGTCGGTTCCCTTCAGTTGCGCATGCTCGACCACCAACGCCTCGAGCGGCGGATTGCCCGTTCGCTCGCCGACGCCGAAGATCGCGCAGTTGGCCGCAGCACACCCATACAGCCAGGCGGTGGCGGCGCAAACCTGTACCTTGTGGAAGTCGTTATGGCCGTGCCACTCCAGCCACTCGGCCGGAACGCCGATTTTACGCAGTCCGGCGACAAGTTTCGGCACCGACCGCGGCAGCTTGACGTTCGGATACGGCACACCAAAACCCAGCGTATCACACAGACGAATCTTGACCGGCGACTTATACTCTTGCGATAATTCCATCAGCCTGGCCGCAAACGGCAGAACAAAACCGTCAAAATCGGCCCGTGTAATGTCCTCAAAGTGGCACCGGGGGATGATCCCATTGTCCAGAGCCGCCCGCACAATATCCAGATAGGACTGCAGCGCCTGAGCACGCGTTTTTTTGAGCTTCAGAAAGATATGATAGTCACTAGTGCTGGTCAGGATGCCGGTTTCTTTAAGTCCCATCTGTGTAACATACTTAAAGTCTGACGCCGTGGCCCGAATCCAGCCGGTAATCTCCGGAAAATCATACCCGCGTTCCTGGCAAAGGCGAACCGCCTTGCGATCGCGTTCGGAATACAGGAAAAATTCCGATTGGCGAATCAGAGCAGTGCCGCCGTTGATCGTATGTAAAAAATCGAATATTTTCAAAATTTGTTCCGGGGAATAGGGTGCCCGTGCCTGCTGGCCGTCACGGAAAGTGGTGTCGGTTATCCAGACCTCATCGGGGATTTCCATCGGGACGGGTTGCTCCTCAAACACCATCCGAGGGAATTCTGTATAGGGGAAAATGTCCCGGAACAATTCAGGTTGTTCCTTATCTTGTAGCTGAATTGAAGATAGATCCATACGCACCTCTCAAAATCAGGTTTTCGTCGCTTGTTACCCGAAAACAGCAGATAGCCGAGGTGGGAGTCGAACCCACACGCCCTTGCGGGCAGGGGATTTTAAATCCCCAGCGTCTGCCATTCCGCCACTCGGCCAAATGTACGTTATAAAACTGTTTCCAGTTCCGGAAATTCCAGAAACGAATTATAAAAAAACATCCTTTGATTTCAAGAAAATACTGTCTTTCAAAATTTTGTGTCTAATTTTTGCAAAATAGGCGAGTAATTTACATAAACCATTATACTGATGGGCAGAGGTACCGCGGCATATGAATCAAGACAAAGAAAAGCAGTTTTTCCGTCTTTTTATGCAGCATCAACGGGCCGTTTTTTGCTACATCCTGATGAATGTGCGCAATGCCGACGATGCACGGGATCTGATGCAGGAAGCGGCGGTCATTATGTGGCAAAAATACTCTGTTAAAGACCCGGAAGACCGTTTTTCTGCCTGGGCAGTGGCGATTGCCCGCAACTTAATCAAACGATACTACCAACGACTCAAGCGAAATCATCTGATTTTCAACGACGATTTGCTGGCGGAAATTGAAGATCGAAGCCGAGTCCACCTTGAATCTTACGAAGATTATCTGGTGGCTTTGCGAAAATGCCTTGCCAAATTGGATGTCCGCCAGCGTCAATTGCTGAATTTGAAATATGAACGCGGCATGAAAGTCAAAGAGATTTCCATGCATGTTCGTCGTTCTACCGAGGCCATCTATAAAATCATAGCGAGGACGCAGGCGGCGTTGCTGCGGTGTATCCAGAAATCAATGGCGGAGTAAGGAGCGGAGACGGATTTGGATAAATTGGAACAGATCATCACGCTGGTAATCAAAGAATACGAAGGAACGCTCACGAGTGAGGAATTTTTGTTTCTTCAGGAGTGTTTAAAGGAAGATTCGCAGCTTCTGGATTTTTATCTTAATTGTTATCTGACAATTTCCATATTTAATAAGGCGTATGATTTTTCTGACTGTGTCGAATGGCCTCAGGACGACCTGACAGATATTGACGGTCCGTTGTGGAAAGAACTGTCGGTGCTCGAGAAAATGGCCCCTTCGTTAGAGATTCCCAAGCCGGCAGAGGAGCGTCCCCGCGAGGTCATTGAGAAACTCGACGTAGAAAAACCACCCCGCACGATAAGAAAATCGTCAGTGGTGACGGCTATTGTCTCAAGTGCGGCGTTGCTTTTCTTTGTGATTTTAATTCGGTTTTTCCCCGCCCCGGCAGTGCGGACACCTATTGGCAAGGTCCTGCACCTAAACAATGCAGTTTTTGCCCGTCATCTCAAGCCGGTGGCTGAGGGGCAAGATGTATTTGCTGGTCCATTGGCACTGACGGATGGCTCTGTTCTGATCGAACTGGATACCGGAACACGGCTGTTTCTGACGGCACCTATTGAGATAGAACTTTTCAATAAATCTCTTGTATGTCTTGAAAGTGGTAAATTGTTGGCTCAGGTAACGCCGAGTGGCCTGGGGTTCACCGTTGATACACCG
>JAAYQH010000468.1 GCA_012519365.1 Planctomycetota bacterium
CGACGGTGTCCCAATCGTCCGGTTGGGTGGAACGGATCGTCAGGGACAAGCCGTCCACAGAAAGGTCGTAATTGCCTTGCCCGCTATAGACGCCGGGCATCAGGACGATCGTATCGCCGTCCTGAGCAGCGTTCAAAGCCTGCTGAATAGTTTCAAAGGGCTGTTCGAACGAGCCGTTCGGATCGTCCGACCCGGCCGGGCAGACAAACCACTGCTGGGCGGAAACAACACCAACCGCCAACCCAATCATCACACTGAGGCATACGCGCTGCATCATTTTCATCATCACTCCCCATAACTAAAAGTAAATTTGGCTTATCGTGTTCTATTTTATCTTGCGTAATTGTCCCATCATCAGGTATTGGCCATGTGAATCAACGCGGCCGTCGGTTCCTTGGGACGTCGCCATGTTCCGATGCCGTCCCACCACAGGGCCGCATAATCGACGCACCCGTTTTTTATCCGCTCACGGAGTCGATTGTGAATCATCTGATGGACAAACCGCATACAGGTAATTTGTCCCATTTGCCAGGCTTTTGCTCCAAGTTCAGCGGTTTTGGCTTGAATTTGCTGCATCCGACCGGCAGGATCACAATACAACTCGACCAGGTCATCGACAGCGTCACGAAACGTCTGCTCCCACAACTTCTGCAAATCCAATTCCCGCTGCTCGAGCGATTTTAACAAGGCGACGTTTTCCTGCTGGATGCGTTGCTTTTCAGCCCGGGCTTCAGCAAGCCGCCGAAGACGGTGCCGCCGACTCTGTGGAAGAATGGCCTCCACCAGGCCGACCGCCGAATCCACCACCACCCACGTCACAAAGGTCATCGCCAACGTTCCCTCGGCCACAATCCGCAGCAAGGCCACAAGGTCGACTATCCCGACGCCGGCGATCAGACCGGCCAACGTGCCAAGGAACGGCGCCATATCATAGAAAAACAGATATGCCGGCGACGTGGACAGCGGATGCTCTTGAACATATTGAGCCCGCACCACGCCGCGAAACAAGGCGAACAAATACAACGCCAGCAAAAAAACTAAAAAGACCGCCCCATAACCGGATATCGAAAAGATCACCCACCACTTCACCCCTGCCTGCCGCAAAGAAATAACCAACAGCACAGAGGCACACACCAACAGCCACACTGTCCCCCAAATATGAATACGTTTTAATAGCCGCTGGGCATTCATAACACAGTTATCCCCCCGTCACCAACGATTAACCGCCCATCATCTGAACGGTACGTCCACCCTGCAGAATCGGTCCGACAATTTCGCCGACCGTTATGCCAATAGCCGCGAACACCGTCGGCGGAACATAGATAATATCACCCTCTTCCAGCAGCACGATCTGATCCGTTCGTCCGCGTATGACCATATCGCGATAGTCCAGCGCAAATATCCTGGATCGCTCCCCGGCCACCCGTGACGGGCGAATGACCTGAACTTGTTCTTTCCACGCGTAATCAGTCGGAACCGCCTTGGCCAGCGCCGAGAGGGTCGTCTCGCGACCGGTAAAGACCTTGGCACCGGGCATGCGAACCTGCCCCAGCACATAATACAGTTTGCTCTGATTGGTAACACGTACATCGATAGGATAATCGCCGGTCAACTTGTACAACTCGCTGAGACGCAGAGCGATCAACTCGGCCACTTGTCGGGGCGTTTTGCCGGCAACGGGAATCTCTCCGATCTTTTCATACGAAATCATCCCGTCGGGGCGAATTTCCTGGGTCTGTCCCAACTGACTGCTGACGCCGCGCAATTCCGGAATATCACTGGCAATTACCGTAATCCGGTCAGGCGGTTCGATAATATAATCCTCGCCCGTCACGTCGGCCTCGGTCGGCTTCAAAAAGGCCTCAAGGTCTTTTTCTTGAGCCTCAAAAAAGCAACCGCTCAACATAACCGCCGACAACAGTGCCCCTGTCGCCCATATCGTACGCATCACCATCAGGCTTGCCCCCTTTCGTTCTAAAAGTGGCCGTTTTACAGTTCCGCAGATAATGGGTTTATTATAATAAAATTCCCCCTCCTCTGTCAAGCCTGCATCCTGAATAGGTGCTTGGCGGAGTCCGATAACCCCACCAAGAAGACCCTTGTTGTCTGGTACAAGAAAGGGCCATTGCCAAAGCGTCCGATAATCTCACTCAACCCAGACAGTTCTGTCTTATCACAAATCGAATTTGAACAAGAGCCTGCCGTTCACAGCGAAGGTTGTTTTCATGCAGCAAAAAAACTAATTTTGCGCAATTTTTTCACAGAGCACAATATCTTTCCTCTTTTCCCGTCTGGTTTTGCTATAATTCCAGAAATGCGAGAGGGTTTGTACGTCCCGGCCTGTTCATCGAAACACACGATGTCATCAATACCGGTCGGAAAACATTCAATTCAGGAGAACGCCAGTGAAACAGATACTGTTTTTATCGGTGGTCACAGTCGGGCTGCATGCCGTTGCGCGGGGCGAGGGCTTCGGACACCTGACAACCGGCGGTACAGGCGGCCAGATCATCACCATTGATGGGGCACAAACCAACGCGGCATCGCAATTCAAAACACTTGTGGAAACCGTAAACACCCCCTATATCGTTCAAATCCAGGGAACGCTTAGTCTCGAACCGGTCGGCGGCAAGGTGTCGCTGCAGGCCAACAAAACCCTTCGCGGCATTGGACAGGCACCCACTCTTATCGGCCAAATCGGCTTCAAAAACGGCGTCTCCAACGTCATTATCGAACGGCTGAACATCACCAATCCCGAAGACTGGGGCGAGGGCGACGGCATCAGCATCAAAGAGAAAATCACCAACGTAATCGTAACACGATGCACGATTTACGACTGCGCCGATGGCCTGGTCGATATCACTCGCGAATCGGACAATGTAACGGTTTCGTGGTGCCGGTTTTATTTTACCACACCCGGCGGCGGTAACAACCGCGTCAGCCTTATCGGCGCCGGCGACAGCCAGACCAGCGACTACGGCAAACTCCACATTACGTTTCATCATAACTGGTTCAGCACGCATTGTTGGCAGCGAATCCCGTCGGTGCGTTTCGGTAAAGTTCATATTTACAACAATTTTTACGACTGTCCGGGCAATCTGTACGGCGTACGCTCGCGGATCAAGGCCGAATGTCGGATTGAAAACAACTACTTCCGGCAAATCAATGACCCCTATTATGTGTATATCAATAATGAGCCGCCGGCCGATTACGGCAAAATTGCCGCAGCGGGCAATGTCTTTGAGGACTGCACCGGTCAAATTCACCCCGGCACCGATACGGTATTTGAGCCGCCGTATGAATACGCTCTTGACCCGACAGAGCATATTCCCGTCATTGTTCAATACGGCGCCGGTGCCGATGGCTGCGAGGGTTATCCGCCCCATTGGTTCTTTGGCCCCTATGGCGATTTCAATTTGAACGGTTTTGTGGACCAAGCGGATTTGAGGACACTGGCGGGGTACTGGCTGGCGGAGGGTGATATTTTCAATGCCGATTTCAACGGTGATGGGCTTGTTAACAATATTGAGTTTGCACTTCTTGCAGACAATTGGTACCGTCTGTCGACACATGTCGCGCCGCCGTCCGCTCCGCAAAATCTCTGGGCGCTGGGACAAAACGGACAAGTCAGCCTGTTCTGGTCGGCCAATGCTGAGCCCAATGTAAGAGGCTATTTTGTCTATCGCACGACCACTTCCGGCAGTAACTACACGCTGCTGAATGAGTCGCCGCTGGAATCAACCGGTTATACAGACACCGCGGTCGAAAACGGAACACTGTATTATTATGTCGTGCAGGCGGTGGCGGTTGACGGCAACGAATCCAAAATGTCCGTTCAAGCCTGCGCTGAGCCGGCCGCAGGGGCAAGCAGTGTAATCCTTCAGGAAAACGCCACCGGTTTTTGCGGCGTGGACGGAATTGTGGATTTGGGTAAGCATGCCGGCTTTACCGGCCCCGGCTTTTGCGACACGACCAATACCGCAGGCACCGGCATCACGTGGAAAGTCAACATTGCGCAGAAAGGCTCCTATTTATTGCGCTGGCGCTACGCCAACGCCTCTGCCGACCGACCGGCCGCACTGTTGACCAGCGGCACCGTTATTGTCCCGTCAATCAGTTTTCCCGGCAGCGGCGCATGGGATAACTGGAACCAGGTCTCAGTGGGACTTTCTCTCGATGCGGGGATAAAAGATCTGCGGCTCGAGGCTCTCAGTCGCGAAGGACTGGCCAATATAGACTATCTGCGGATCAGCGGCCCTGCTGTTGAAGCGGTCTGGTGCGATTGATCGACCCGACTGAAAACGCCTGTGCAGCCAGGACGGCAGGGAGTAATACGCGGCATTGTCAGGTGGGCTATCATCTCTGATTTGCCGCTCCCTCACACGGCTTAAATAAAACCCACAGGCGACCTATGCCATCAGGCGATTACGCGAATCAGCCCCCAAAACAAAATAAGAATCCCCCCGCTTATCGCCACGCTGATCAGAAATCCCACAATGTCGGTTCGCGTCCATTTGCAGAACTCCCAGTTTGAATGGACAAACAGTTTGGTATGCTCAAAACGTGTCGGATCGGCACGGCTTTTTTGGACTTCTAAGGCGTCTTTTGGGGGATCAGGATCGACGGGCGTTTTCAATTTCGCGTAAAAATAAGCGATTGACTTGTCCAGTCCTTTATCGTGTGTGAGCAGGCTAATGGGAATCAACAGCACAAACGGCAAGATCAATGCGATCAGATAACGCACCGTCAGCAGACCCGACGGCGTCATTGCCCGTAAATTAAAACCGAGCCAATGCGCAAGGATCAACTCCGTATGCAGCCGCCCCATCCCCACCGGCGGCGATTCCGGATCGAACGGATCGAGGGACGTAATCGCGTCAAAGTAAATCGGTGCCGACGGCACGGCGACCGGCTTTTTTATGTGCTGACCGGTCTGCTCGGCCAGTCCCTCGGCCACGTCCTCCGGTGTGGCCTGAACCGGATAGACGGCGGTATGGGCGTCTGTTTTTTGAGTAAGCCAGTCAGATAATCGAACCGACGACAGTGCCGGCAAAAACTGAGGCAAAACCGCCAGCACGATCGCACACACAATCACCTGGACATAGACCGCCTTGAGCGTCAAACGCCTCCAGAAAAGCAGCAACAAAACCGGCGCTCCGAAGATAATATTAACCGACGGCAACGCCTTGATCAGATGAATGATGCTGGTCATCGAAACCGAGACATAGATACCCAGCAGCAAAAACATGACAATCGCCGCACGGGAAACGTTGACATAGTGACGTTGACTTTTGTCGGGTACGAACGGCTTGTACAAATGACGAACAAACAGCGCCGCCAGATAGACGCAAACCGCATCCAGCGTGGACATATTGGCCGCCAGAATACCGGCAACCATCACCCCCCGCAGCCCCGGCCCGAGCAGACGATGGCTGAGAATACCCCAGGCCGCGTCCGGGTCGGAAATGACGTCGGCAAACAGGGCATAGGCAAACAGCCCGCACAACGCCCAGACGATCGTCAGCAGCCGTTTAGTGTAAGCCCCGCCGACGCAGGCGATACGAGCGGTCAATTCATCGCGAGCCGCACCGTACAGACTCATATTGCCCTGATGACCGGTGATCCCGACAAGGGTTAAAACCGCCAGTGCCCCGATAGAATTCCAGGCAAATTCGTTGTTGCCGGCCCCGAACACAAACAGCATCTCATCAGGAATTCGGGCGGCAAACTCCTCCCATCCGCCCACGTGAACTAACGACAGAGGAATCAAGATGACCGAAAACACAATAATCAGCACGCCCTGAATCGTATCGGTTACAGCCGCAGCCTTCAGTCCCCCCGGCACAATATACAATCCCACAAAAACCGTATAGATCAAATAAAACCAAAACGGTTTTGTATAAGAGACATAGGCAGCAATCCGCCCCTGCCTGTATAAGTTATCCAGAAGGCGATACTCCTCACGCCGCGACGCATCCAAAGAACCGCTTTGATACTGTACATCAAGTCGGCGATATAATTCATACTGTTCTATCGCGTGTCGTTCACTTTCGTTGCAACGGTCTGCAGGCTTGATGGTCATCGCCTGAAAGGTGCGCAGCGATGCCCGTTAGCCGACTCCCATAATCAGAATACTCAGCCAAATTCCCACCACCGCATAAATCGAGGGCAGAAGTTTGCTCTTAAAACGCTCTTCGAACAACTCGGCCATCGTCACCAGCCGAACGCGTCTGAACCAGCCGGCCATAAACCAATAATACGGCCCCGTAAAGACGCCGATGAGCATCAGCCACGCCCCGCCCAGCCCCTTGTGAAACGTAAAACTGGCGGTACGGATGGCGCTGTTGGCGTCGCTGAGGATTCCCATGTTCAAAAAGAACTGGAAGAACTTGTTCATCGACCGCCCGGCCAGAAAAAAATCCTGCTCGGTGCGAATCTTCTCGGCAATTCGCCGTCCGATGTACGTAATAATAAAGAAATAGACAGCGATGACCAGAATATCCAACCAATGAAAACCGACCCAATTCATTGCGCCCTTTCAGACCCTGACCGCAGCAGCCGATCACACTTCATCAGCAACAAAGACGCTGCTTAACGCCGCCTGACTGCCGCGCCGGTTATTTTCCCTGCGGCAAATCGGCCAGTTTGGCCATCTCCGAACCGGCCAACAAAAACGCTCCCAGGCCGTAATCTTCAAAATTCGGCACGCGGTCATACGTAACCGGCTGGCCGTCACTGGGCTGTTTACCGGTACTTTGAACATAGCCCAAAAAGCCGTTCGGATGCAATGCATCATGGGCCATGCCGTTCCACCCACGAATAGCCGCCGGCAGGAATCGCTCCTGGTCAAGCAGCCCCTTGCGGACGCCCCAGGCAAACCCATACACAAAAAAGGCCGTGCCGCTGGTTTCTTTGCCCCCAAAGTCTGTCGGATCGACCAGACTCACATTCCAAAAACCGTCTTCCCGCTGAAGTGCCAGCAGAGCCTCGGCCATATTCTTAAACATCGTCATATATTCCTCACGATGCGGCGCATCGGGCGGCATAATATCCAACACCCGCACCATTGCCGCAAAAACCCACCCATTGCCCCTCGACCAGTAGCAGTTCTTTCCGCCGGGAGTTTTGTACGGCGGCACAAAATCCTTATCACGCCACCACAGTGCATCTTCGGGATTGTACAGGCCGTTGCCGCCGTGTTTTTCCTTCGTGAAGATGTAAAGATCGTACATTTTTTCGAAATAACGGTCATCCTCGTACACCACCCCCAGACGCGCAAAGACCGGCATGGCCATCTGCAGAGCATCAATCCACCACCAGTCATCCGATTTGTCGCTGTTGACCATATTGTCGATGGTTTGCTTGATGGGACCAATCCGCTTCGGTTGCGGGTCGATCCTGTACAAATCAATATACGTCTGGCCGCAGCATTGATTGTCGGCGTTGTGGGTCTGCGTTCCGCCATAGGCCGGCTCCCAGTGATGCGCCTCACCCCACGCAACGGCATAATCATAATAGGTTTGCTTCGGGTCAATTTCATACAGCGCCATCAGCCCCTCATAATAGGTCGCACGCGTCCAGATATTGCTCGGCCGCCTGCGGTCGGTCACAATCGGCTGTCCCGGGTCGGGCCACTTATCCATAAAATACCGATTGGCCAGCGTCATTTTGGACAAAATCTCGCTCCGCTGCGGCAACCCCACCGATGCCTGCTCGGACAAGCGGGCAACGTCCGTAAGCGGCTGCTTGCCGGCCGTCGACGAAGTGCATGAACTGCACGTCAAAATCAACCCCAAAGACACCAAAAA
>JAAYQH010000469.1 GCA_012519365.1 Planctomycetota bacterium
CGGGGTGATTCGCGGATTGGCAGTAGCGGAATGAGGCCGTGCGGAGTTACGAGTTTTGAGTAAACTGTGGAGTGCGAATTGCGAACGATAAACTTTTGGCCGGAGTCGAATGAAGCAGGAGGAGGCGGCTCCGGCCATATTTAATGTTGAATTGAGGATTCTAACGAAGGAGATTTTCAATGTTGACGAATGATGTGGATTTGCTGGTGTATGAGCCGGGGCTGTTTAAGGCGTGGTGGATTGCCCATCAGCAGCGATGTCGCGGCGGCAACGGAACGCTTGGCGGTACGACCTTTACCGCATCGGGGATGGATTTTGTCGCGGCTGGTGTGCAGGCCGGCGATGTGCTGTATCTGACCAGCATTGACGGCGTGATTGACGGGTGCTATGAGATCATCGAGAGGCTCTCGGCAACGCAACTGACGATTTCGATGGTGCGCGGCGATGTATCCGAGCCGCCGATTGCCGTCGGCTCCGGCACCGATTTGGCCTGGCGCATCAGTACCTTTTTGCCGCAGCGGGCCCAGGGCGAACGGCTGCTGTCAGAACGGCTGCACTTGACGCCTGCGGCGATTGAAACCTTGAGTGCCGAAAGCCGGCGACAGTTTCGAACAGCCCTGATCACGGCATCGCTGGTGCTGATTTTCGAAGCGCTCATTCAACAAGACGACGACGACCTGTTCGAACGCAAAAAAAACGTGTACCGGCAATTGCTCGAATCAGCAATCTGTCGCCTGCGTCTGGAGTTGGACACCACCGGCGATGGGCGTCCCGATGCTACCTTTGCCGGCGATAATCAGCCCTTGAAGCGCAGATAACAATCGAGGGAGTCGGATAATGAAAACGCAACAGGACAAATGGCGATTGGAACGGCAGGTCAGCGTCTCGGCGCTGGTGCAGTTGGTGATGCTGGCGGGACTGATTATCGGCAGTTGGGTGAATTTGCAGCGGCAGTTGGATTTGCTCCAGCGCGATGTTCGCCTGCTGCTGGATGCACAGGAAAAAATCTGCAATCGATTGGAAACCCTGCAGGAAAAGACCCTCTCGCAGGAATATCGCCTGCGCCGATTGGAGCAACCATAACGCATCGGCCTGGCACCGGCCGGGCCGGGCCGAGTAATCTCAACAGGGACGAATACACAGAACACACACGGTTAAACCGGAACAGATTAAAAGAAAGGGGCGAGGAATGAAAAAGATGAGGATCCTTATTGTGTGGGGGTTGGTTTATCTGGGCGGATGCAGCGGCATTCGTCCGGCCGCGTCCGAGGCGCAAAAGCAAAACGCCTGGGCTCATTGGCGCACCTGCGACCTGACCGAGCAAACGGCGCAGCAGGAAGCGGTATCGCAAACGCTGCAATCATTGACGAGCCTGACGGCTCAGCAAAGTGAGGCGTTCGTGCTGGATTATGGATTGCCCAAAGAGCCGCCGAAAATGGAGACGGTCGAGGCAGTCTTATCCGGGGGCGGCCCACTGGCCCGGCAGGCGAGCGACGATGCGCTGCGGCAGCCGGATGTCTGGGCAATGGCCGACGGCGTGATGGAGTTGGGTATCGGGATTGCGGGGCTGCTGGGCGGCGTGTATGGATTGCGAATCGCGACCTTTCTCAAACAGGCCAGGCAAAAAAGCGATGCCCTCAAGGAGATTATCGAAGGCAATGAACTGTTCAAGCGGTTGTGTCCTTCGGCGGCAAGCGACTTCAAACAGGCACACGCGAATCAATCGCCTGCGACAAAACGACTGGTCACGGAAACGAAAGGCTAAACAGTGTTTTGTTGTGATACAAAACCGCGTAACGCGTGCAAAGTCACATCTCAGCTGGAACTGGTGCGCGCAGATGTGACCGTCTATCGGCAGTTGGAGCGGTATCACTACCGCGACGGAGCGTTGGGACCGTTTTGCGCGATTTATGCACTGGCCGAACGATGCCTGAGGCGACAGAAGACCGCAGCGGCGGCCGGGGTGATTGTCTATGCCCCGGCCTCGCTGAACTGCGCGGCACGCGATGCGGCCACGGGGGGCTGTTTTGCCGGGCGGTCCAAGGCCGACACATTGGTGCTGATCAATAGAAATGTGCGTCGAATCAGCCGGGTGATCGTCGAGCCGCGATATCGTGGACTGGGATTGGCGACGCAGCTGGTGCGAGATACACTGCCTCTGGTCGGAGCAGCGTGGGTGGAGGCCTTGGCGGCGATGGGGCACCTGCATCCGTTTTTCGAGCGGGCCGGGATGCAAGCGTACAGGCCGGCTGCTGATCCGGTTCGCGAAGCCCTGCAAAAGGCCTTGACG
>JAAYQH010000470.1 GCA_012519365.1 Planctomycetota bacterium
AATACGCAGCGTCAGATTCAGATTATGAAGGATTTTCAGACGACCACGCTGCATATTACGCCCAGTTATTTGCTGCACATTTACGGGCGGATGGCGGAAGTCGGCGTCACGCGAAGCGATCTTGCGCTCAAGCGGGCGTATATGGGCGCTGAACCGCATTCGGAGGCGACCCGGCAAAAATTGCAGGACCTTTACCACATCGATGTGTTTAACTGTTACGGGCTGAGCGAAATGAACGGCCCAGGCGTGGCGTTTGAATGCCACTGCAAGGCGGACCCGCACGTGTGGGAGGATGCGTATATCGTCGAAATTATCGACCCTGCCACGGGTGAGCGTTTGCCGGACGGGGAAACGGGTGAGGTGGTTTTTACGAATTTGATTCGCGAGGCCCAGCCTCTGCTGCGGTACCGCACGCGGGATTTGGCGTTTATTCATCCGACGCCGTGCGCGTGCGGCCGGACACATCGGCGGCTGTCGCGGATTCAGGGGCGCACCGACGATATGCTCATTATCAACGGCGTCAATGTCTTCCCGTCGCAGATTGAAGAAGTGTTGATGAGTATTCCGGAGGTCGGTAATAATTACATGATTCATCTGACGTCGCACGACGGATTGGACCGGCTGACGGTCAAGGTGGAATTGTATCAGAAACTCTTCAGCGGCGATCTGTCGCAGATCGACAAACTCAAGAGACAGATTAAAGACCGGCTGCGCGCGTCGATTACGATTAACGCGCATATTGAACTGCACGAGCCGGGGGCGCTGCCGGCATTCGAAGGCAAGGCCAAGCGGGTTATCGATGAACGCGAGAGATTGTAGTCGTGACAAGTGCGTCTGCGGCGGTGGGTGCAGGTTTATCAAGCAAAAAAGCGGCCTGCGTATTGCGTCCTAAAAAGGCAACGTGCCCATGGGATAGGGATGTGGTAAGTTTTTTTTGGGGCAAAGCAGCTGGATTGAACGGGGATAGGCACAGGAGTGTATGGTGGCCAAGCAATTGACGATTTTTATGGAAAATCGGCCCGGTCGGGTCCATTCGGTGTGTGATATTCTTGAGGGCAAGGGGCTGAATATCTGGGCATTTACGATTCAGGATCGCGGCGATTTCGGGTTGATGAAGTTAATCGTGGATAAGCCCGATCAGGCGCAGTTGGCCCTGGCTGAGCGTGGATTTGCCTGTGCGCTCAAGGAGGTGTTGGCGATTACCGCGCCGGATAAGCCCGGCAATCTCGACCGGCTGACCTCGGCCTTGTTGGAAAAGAATGTCAACATCAAGGATATTTATGGGTTTGTTTCGCCGAACGATCGGCAAGGGCTTTGTTTTATGGAGTTTGAGAACCCCAATGATGTGGTTATAGCGGAGTTGATTGGCAGGTATGGTTTTCAGGTATTGACGAACGAAGAGCTTTATGAGTTGTGAAGGGTGATTCAGGTTTAGAATAGAGGACCTCAGAGGCATCATTTAGGAGTTAGAGTTTTTACGGATGGATATTTTACCTGCGATAGATTTGATTGACGGCAAATGCGTCCGGCTGGTGCAGGGTCGGTACGACAGGCAGATTACCTATAAGGATGACCCGACGGCTCAGGCGGCGGCGTTTGTCGCGGCCGGGGCGAGGTGGCTGCATGTGGTCGATCTGGAGGGGGCCAAGGCGGGTCGTCCGGTCAATACACCGGCGGTTGCGGCCATCGCGCGGCAATTTCCGGAATTGAACATTGAGCTGGGCGGGGGCATTCGCAATGAAGAGGCGATTGTCGCGATGCTGGAGGCGGGGGTGACGCGGCTGATTTTGGGCAGCAGTGCGGTAAAGGATTTCGAGTGGTTCAGTCGGATGGCGCAGAGCTATCCCTTTCGGCTGGTTTTGGGGCTGGACGCGCGGGGGGCGAAGGTGGCCACGGATGGCTGGCTCCAGCAGGGGGGATTGGATTTGTTTGAGTTTGCTGAGCAGGCTGCCGATTTGCCGATAGCGGCGATCGTCTATACCGATATCAGCAAGGACGGGATGTTGGCGGGGCCGAATTTGGAGCGAACGGCTCGGCTTGTCCAGGCCGTGAATAGGCCGGTGGTGGCTGCCGGCGGGGTTACTACAGTTGAAGACGTTTTCAATCTTAAATCGATTGGTGCGGCCGGGGCCATTATCGGTCGTGCCCTTTATGAGGGGTCGATTACGTTGGAGGAGGCACTGGTCGCGGCCGGCTGAGTGCGGCTTTTGCACGGAAAATCCTTGAGAAAGTGTTGACAAGGGGACACCTTGCGGTTACCGTCTTACGGAATCGGGAACAGTGCGGGGACAGTTTGGTCTGACGGGTGTCTGCAAAACATAAATTTGGTGTAAGGGTGCGTTCATGACAAAACCGACTTTAATCTCTTATCTTCGGGAGCATCTTGAAGCCGAACGCTCCAAAAAGGACCCTGGTCCTTATTTGACGATTTCCCGCCAATATGGCTGTGATGGCTACGAATTGGGCTTGGTGCTGGTTGAGTTGCTCAATGAGCGGGACCCGCAGCAACGGTGGCGTCTGTGGTACAAGGAGTTGCTCAGCCAGTTGGCGGAAGATACGGGGGTGGATGTGGAGCGGCTGGGTCGGGAGCGGCTTGCCAAGCCCGGCCTGATCAAGGATTTTCTTCGCGGTTTGAAGAAAAGCGATGTGCCGGATCGGGTGGAAATACTGAACTATCTGAGGCTTATGATACGTACGCTGGCCTTTAACGGCTACTGTATCCTCATTGGTCGTGGCG
>JAAYQH010000471.1 GCA_012519365.1 Planctomycetota bacterium
CGGGGCTGCCCGTCAATCGGAATAAAGTTATTCACCGCCGTAGCCGTATCGTTTGTCTCATAAGGCGGATTATACCACCAGTCCGCGGCATTGCCCTTGAACACATGATATCGCAGGTCCCCGTTGGGCAGCAGTGTCGCCTCCACATAACTGTCCGGCTCCTCTTCGCACCACCCGCGATAAGTCCGTACCGGTCCGGCATCAATCGGCAATTGCGTTACCCCATCCTCAGCCAATAAAATGGCTTCAAAATTCGACCCGCGATGGGACACACGTTCCAGATTAAAGGTACGAATTTCGCCGTTTCGCAGCACAGTTCCGCGAAGTGTTTCAGGCGGATTGGCCGGATCCACCTCGACCGCCGGCGTCAGCCCCTGAACACTGAACACGGTCAACAAAACCGCCGTTATAAAACTGCCTGTCTTGCCTCTATTTTCTTTTCTCATCTCAACAGTCTCCGAAACCTTATTATCAAAAAGCGATACGTTCAGCCCCCCCTGCAATATCGTACTGTAAAAGATACAGGGGCTGCCCTCATACGATTCTTTTACAGCCTTATCTTGCCATCATCGCATCTCCTTTCATGCTCCATTCACGATTCGAGTTCATTTGCAAAGTCCCAGGGCGTTGCCCACTTGCTGAAATTTTTCGATCGCCATATCCAAATCGTCCTGACTATGCGCCGCGGAGATTTGTGTGCGAATCCGCGCCTTGCCCTGGGGCACCACCGGATATGCAAAGGCGATCACGTAAACCCCCTCTTTCAGCAGCCGCTCGGCCATCTGTTGCGCCGTGACTGCGTCGCCCAGCATCACCGGCACGATAGGATGCTCGCCGGGCAGAACACGCAAGCCGGTTTTTTGAATCTGTGATCGAAAATAGGCCGTATTGCGATGCAGTTTGTCCAGCAAGGCAGGCGATTCGCTGAGCAAGTCAAATGCCTTTAGCGAGGCACACACAATCGCCGGTGCCAGGGTGTTGGAAAACAAATACGGCCGGCTTCGCTGACGCAGCAAATCGACAATTTCTTTTCGCCCTGTTGTAAATCCGCCGCTGGCCCCGCCCAGCGCCTTTCCGAACGTCCCGGTGATGATATCCACCCGCCCCATAACATCCCGATACTCCGGCGTGCCGCGTCCGGTCCTGCCGATTACGCCGGCAGCATGGCAATCATCGATCATCACCAACGCATCATAACAATCGGCCAACTCACATATTGCGTCCAGCGGCGCCACATAGCCATCCATCGAAAAAACGCCGTCGGTAGCAATCAGCCGAAACCGCGCGTTACGGGCGTCTTTGAGTTTGGCTTCCAGATCCTTCATATCGCAGTTTTTATACCGAAACCGCTGAGCCTTGCACAACCGAATGCCATCGATAATGCTGGCGTGGTTAAGCTCATCGCTGATGACCGCATCCTCAGAGCCAAGCAGTGTTTCAAACAGCCCTCCGTTGGCATCAAAACAACTGCTGTACAAAATGGTATCTTCCGTGCCGAAAAACGTGCTGACTTTTTGTTCGAGGTCTTTATGAATCTTCTGGGTTCCGCAGATAAATCGAACCGACGACAGGCCGTAACCCCACGTATCATAGCTGTCTTTGGCGGCCTGTATAATCGCCGGATGATCGGCCAGCCCCAAATAGTTGTTGGCACACAAATTCAAGACCGAACGGCCCGACGCAACCGTGACTCGATTTTTCTGCGGACTGGTTAATACCCGCTCGGTTTTGAACAGGCCGGCTTGGCGCATCTGTTCAAGCTGCTCACAAATAGACGATTTCATCTTGCCAAACATCGCTCTGGTCTCCGCTTTTGATTTACTCGGCCCAATTCAGGATCACCTTACACGCCTTGCCGGACAGCATCGCCGAAAAACCTTTTTCATATTCCGTATAATGAAAGCGATGCGTAATCAGCGGTGAAATGTCCAGCCCGCCCTGAATCAGCATTGTGGTGTTGTACCATGTTTCATACATCAGACGCCCATAAATGCCTTTCAGAGTCAGCCCGTTGAAAATCACCAGCCCCCAGTCCACCTCCGTCGGCGGCAAAATACCCAGCAAAGCGATCTTGCCCCCGTGGGCCATCGAAGCCAGCATCTCCTTCAGGGCATCGGGACTGCCGGACATCTCCATCCCTACATCAAAGCCTTCTTTCATCCCCAATTCATTCTGCACCGCCGCCAGCGATTCGGTGCGCGGATCGATCGTTTTGGTGGCGCCCATTTTGCGGGCCAGGGCCAGGCGGTCCGGGTTGATATCGGTCACCACAATGTAGCGGGCACCGATTTGACGAACCACCACTGTGGCCATACAACCGATCGGCCCGGCGCCGGTGATCAGCACATCCTCGCCGACGACGGTGTAGGTCAGCGCGGTATGCACCGCATTGCCCAACGGGTCAAAACAACTCAGCACCTCCAAATCGATTGACGTATCACAGTACCAGACATTGGTAACCGGCACAGCAATATATTCGGCAAACGCTCCGTCTCGGTTAACGCCGATACCCTGAGGCGAATGGCACAAATGCCTCCGCCCGGCCAGACAATTGCGGCACCGCCCGCACACCACATGCCCTTCGGCACTGACAATGTCACCGATTTTGAAATCGTGAACATTGCTGCCCATTTCCACGATACGTCCCACGAACTCATGCCCAATGACCAACGGCGTTCGGATGGTTTTTTGTGCCCACGGATCCCACTTGTAAATATGCACATCTGTCCCGCAAATAGAGGTTTTGAGGACTTGAATCAAGACATCATTGATGCCAATCCTGGGTACCGGAACATCGTCCAGCCATAATCCCTCTTTGGCTTCTTTTTTGACCAATGCTTTCATCGTCACCTGCTTTCAAAAAAAGTGTTCAGTTCCGTAAAACCCTCTCAAAGAGTGTTCCACTATATCTGCCGATTGAAGACAATCAAAGTTCACTGAAATTCGAGCCTTCCAAAACAATCCGGCCGATGAAAATCCGGAAAAGCAGTTAACACGGGCGACCAACTGAGCCAATGCGGTCGGGAGCAGTCATCGGCACACTTGTTAAAATTGGCACGCCACACCACCCCCGGCCGCGGCTGCTCAACCGCCGCGTAGTGTCGCAGGATCGCCACCGGCAACGCACATTCTACAGTCCAGACCACAGGCGTTTGAATCTCGGAAGGTATCGCCCGGTGAGCCATAGAGGCGGCCACTCTGATTTGCCCGCAATCGTTCTTGTCCACATAGCGAATACGATCGTTTGGCGCCGCTTGATACCGCATCAGTAAAGTCCCGATGCAATTGATTTCAAGGTTAAAATACCCCTTTGACAAGTCGCACTGCGGCGTAAAGAAAAACTCCACACAACTGTCCTTCCAGACCTCCCCGTGCGTGTCCATCGCAACCGCCCGCACAAATTGATCGGCCGTCTGAAAGAGTACATATACAAAATCATCGTCATAACGCACCTTAACGTGCGTCCTCGGACAATGTGACCCTGTTTTCGGCTGAGCACAGGCAATCTCCAACGCCGCAGTCTGCTGCCAAACAGGCTTTTCAACATCCCCATTGACAGGAATCGGATGCGGTGTTTTGAAAACACGATACGTCTTGGCCGCAGGATGCGAATCCTGACCGGTCGATCGGATTGAACTGGGCTGCTCTGTCATCAGTCGCCTGTTCCGTTTTGCCCGGACCCCTGTAGCCGGCATACTTCAAGCCGTGCAGACACCGGCCGGCCGGCCAAAAGCGGGGTTAAATGTCTTCTGCCTTTTCGGCCAAGGTCTCAATACCGATTTTGCCGAGTGACTTAAACAATACAATCGTCGCAATCAGCGCAACCCCGGACAGCACAAAGCCCCACATCAGGTTGCCATAGACAAAATTGCCCACCGCAAACAGCGACGAATAGATCACCACACATCCGAGAAAGACGCACAAAATCTGATAAGGCATCTTCCAGTCGCCGATGGCATTTTTCTGGTCAATCTCCACACCCTCGGCCCGAGCTTCCAGTACCACCTTGCGCCACCCCGGCCCGCCGGGATGACATAGGCGGTAAAAATTGCGCAACGTTTCTTTATCGACCGGCCTGGTCAAAAAAGTTGCCGCCAGCCATACCGCCGTTACAACGCCCACGCAAGCCAGAAGCTGCGCCGAAAACTTCAACTTATTCAGATCAGGATGAAAAATATAAAGGGTGTTGCCTTTAACGACCCCGTCGAAAGAGACGGCTATCTCCTCCGCAGTGGCTGCCTCAAGCAAACCGAGTCGGGCCCGACGTTTATTTTCACGCTCTAACTCCGCTGCCCGTTGAGCCTGGACAAACGCATCCAGCTTGTCCTGCCAGGGTTTTCCGGTCATGGCCTCAACCAAAACCGGCACCGACGCGGCTGCGCGTAACTGTTCCAGTTCCTGCAAGGTGGCATCATAACGTGCCCGCGCTGCATCGCGGGCCTCGGGGCCTTGTTCTTTGGCCCTGCGCCACACCTGCACAAGGGTTTCAAGCTCGGTTTGAACCTCGTCAATCCGGTTTTGATACTCCTGTTGCCGGGTTTTTACAAAGTTAACCGTCTGGGCATCATCTATCGCAAACACACGATCCTGAACAATCGAGCTGTCCACATACCACTTAATCGTCCCTTTATCACCAACCCACAACACCACCCAACAGGCCATAATCGTCGCGGCAACCATCGCGATAATCTCCGTCC
This sequence comes from Planctomycetota bacterium, assembly GCA_012519365.1. Classification (GTDB taxonomy): domain Bacteria; phylum Planctomycetota; class Phycisphaerae; order Sedimentisphaerales; family Anaerohalosphaeraceae; genus T3Sed10-213. The sequence continues at coordinate 4,698 of JAAYQH010000471.1, forward strand.
AGGCATTGATCCGCCACCAGAACCACCGCAGCAGATAAATCGCCCCCGTCCCTGCCCCGGATAAGAGCAAAATCTCAAACGCCTGATTGGCATCTTCCAAAAAAGTCAACGCCAGAAAACCGGCAATCACCATCAGCATCACCGTGCAGATCCGACCGGCAAGCACCAATTCCTTTTCAGAGGCGTTGGGCTTCATAAAGCGTTTATACCAATCGTTGACCACATAGGACGCCCCCCAGTTCAGATGGGTGCCGATGGTGGACATATAAGCGGCAATCAGCGAGGCCACCACCAATCCCAGCAGTCCCGGCCCCAGTTTGGAAATCATCACCGGATAGGCGATATCGTGCCGCAAATAAGTCGGGTCAATGCTGGGAAATTCCGATTTGATGCTTTCCAATGACGGATAGACCACTATTGAGGCCAGCGCCACAATAATCCAGGGCCACGGACGCATCGCATAATGCATAAAATTAAAAAACAACGTCGCCCCGATGGCGTTCTTCTCATCCTTGGCCGCAAGCATCCGCTGGGCAATATAGCCGCCCCCGCCGGGTTCAGCGCCCGGATACCACACACTCCACCACTGAACCGCTACGGGAATCAGCAGAAGCGGCACCCACGCCAGCCAATTCGAAAAATCCGGCATCCAGTTTAATCTCCCCGCCACATCCGGATGGGCCAACAGTGCGTGCAATCCGCCGACCTCCGGCTGCTTGCACGCGATCACCGCCGCATAGACTGCTCCGAACATTGCCACCGAATACTGAAAAAAGTCCGCCCAGATACAACTCTTAATGCCGCCGGCCGTAGCGTAGATGACCACGCCGGCAGATCCCACCACCACCGCCACCCACGGCTTGACATCAAAAATCACCTGTCCAATTTTGATTGCCGCCAGCGTGACCGTACCCATAATCAGACAGTTAAAAAATATCCCCAGATACAGCGAGCGAAATCCGCGGATAAAAGCCGCGCTTTTGCCGCTGTAGCGTAGCTCGTAAAACTCCAGATCCGTCATCACCTGCGACCGACGCCACAACTGGGCATAGATAAACACCGTCACCATACCGGTAATCAGAAACGCCCACCAGCCCCAGTTGGCCACCACCCCTTCGCCGCGTACCATCCCCGTCACCAAATTGGGTGTATCACAGGAAAACGTACAGGCCACCATCGAAACACCCAGCAGCCACCACGGCATACTGCGGCCGCCCAAAAAGAACTCCGCCGAACTGCGGCCGGCGGTTTTGGACACAATCAGCCCAATGGCGAAAATCGCCGCAAAAAAGACCACAAGAATCAACCAGTCTATCCCTGCCAGTGCCATACAGACTTCCCTTTTCTAATGATTGTTTTCAAATTGACTTGCCGCGAAAAAATGCGATCGTCTCGACCAACCCTTTCTCAAAATCCGTCCTCGCAGTAAAGCCGGCTGCGGTTATTTTCTCAATACTCGCCAGGGAATGCCGGACATCTCCCGGCCGAATCGGTGCATACTGAATTGTGGACGACGAACCGGTCAATGCGATAATTCTTCGGGCAATCTGATTGATCGTCTGACTTTGTCCACAGGCCACATTATACACCCCCGTCAAATGGCGGTTCTCAGCCAAAAACACATTGGCCGCGACGACATCCTCGACATAAATGAAATCCCGTGTCTGTTCACCGTCCCCGAAAATAGTGATCGGTTCGTGACGCAGGGCCTTGTGAATAAAAATCGGAATCGCCGCAGCGTATTGACTGTTTGGATCCTGGCGCGGCCCGAACACATTGAAATACCGCATGCACGCCGTCGACAGCCACCCTTCCTGAGCGTAGATGTTGCAATAATACTCCCCATCCAGCTTTGTCACCGCATAAGGACTTTTCGGTTCGGGTATCATGCCCTCCACCTTGGGTACCGCCGGATTATCCCCATACACCGCCGCCGAGCTGCTGAAACACAGTTTTTTAACCCCGGCCCAGGCCGCCTCCTGCAGCACAATCGTCGTCCCCTGCGTATTGATGGTGATGCACTCTTGGGGATTTTCCATCGATTCGGGCACACTGACCATCGCGGCCAAATGAAACACATAATCCACCCCCTTCATCGCGGCCTTGACATCTTGGCGGCAGGCAACCGATCCTTCCAGAAATTCGCACGCAACACCGTCAAGATTCTCTCGTCGGCCTGTCCGCAGATTATCCAGCACCCGAACCTCTGCCTGCCGGGCGTAATACGCCGCGATATGACTGCCGATAAAACCGGCTCCGCCTGTTACGAGGATGCGCATAGTCCCGATCTCCTTTTCTCGGCCGAATGTGAGACATCCCGCCAGATGGCTTCGGTGATCCGATGCATCTGCTCACGCTGCTGATGCATGGACTGAATCAGTTTCATTTGCGTCCGTGCTCGATCCAGATTGTGCTCAAGACGAGCGATCTTGTAGTATACATCCCCGGCCAGATAGTCCGCCAGAAAACGAATCATCTGCTCAAACGTAATCAACTCGCCGGCAAAGGCCAAATACGTCTTCTCAGTGGGTGTGTAAAACGCCTCGGCCTCGACCGCGAACCCTCGCGCTATCGGCTCATACAGCGCCAGATCCAGATACACTTTCGACAAATCCCGCTCATCTTCAGCGGCCGGACACGTGGCCGTGCGAACCATATCCCCCACGTCATACAGGGACAGCCCCGGCATCACCGTATCCAAATCAATCACGCAGACCCCTTTTTCGGTCACACGGTCAAACAGCACATTGTTGATCTTTGTGTCATTGTGTGTCACCCGAACAGGGATTTGGCCTTTTTTCTGCAGATTCACCAAAACACCGCAGATATCGGCGTGTTTCTGAACAAAGGCGATCTCCTCTTTGACCTGTGCGGCTCGATTGCAGGGGTCTTTTTCCAATACCTCCAGAAACGCCTCAAGGCGTTTGGGGGTATGATGAAAATCCGGAATCGTCTCATACAGCGGACCGCCCGGCAGGTCGCTGAGCATCTTTTGAAACGCCCCAAACATCCGTGCCGCTTCAAACGCCTGGGCAGGATTGTCCAGCATATCGTACGAAATCGTTCCCTCAATCCAATTGTACATTCGCCAGTAATTGCCCGCCGGACACTGATAGCATCCCGCCTTGTCCCGCGTACGGATAACACGAAGCTGTCGTGCCGCCAAGGTTGGGTTGTACTCGGCGGTTTTTCGATAAATATGCTCGGTGACTCGGATTACGTTGTCCATCAGGGCAACCGGATCCCGAAAAATCGTATGATTGATCCGCTGCAGAATATACTGGCAGGGCGAACCGTCCCGAGTTAGTCGAACCAAATAAGTATCATTGATATGGCCCCCGCCGAAAGGGTCTATCCCTTCAATTTGACCGGCCACCTCAAAGTGCTGGACGACGGATTTGAAATTCTCATTCATCCTACAAACCTTTGCTGTTTACCTCTCTTTTGTTATGCTGATGACACCATTGGAATCCGTCCCACCGTCACTGCGAACAACCGCCCGAAGGCGATACGGCGCCTCGGGATTAAAATCTTTTTCGGGAACAATCAGCACATACGTATTGCGAAAATCGGAACTGCCTGTTCTGCCCTCGTGAATATCGGTCGCTACCACCGTATCGCCGCGTAAAAGCTGCACCTCGCGAATATCCAACCGGTGAGCCCCGTGCGTATAGGAAAAGACAACCTGATAGGCCCCGGGTTCTTTAATGAAACCGGTCAACTCCCACTCCATCGGTTTATAGGTCTGATCGGTTTGTCCGGACGACCAGCGACCGATCTCAATCCGCGGCGGATCCAACGGACGATAATTGACATTCAAACGCGAAAGACGCTTGATATGGTCCGTCAAGCGGGCATAAAAATCGCCATAATCCTTTTTTTCCGCCGGCGTCCAGGCAATCTCTGCAAGCGCACAGCCGCGCGGAAATGCCATATACTCGTCATGTTCCGGCGTCGAAATATATTCAGCCCAAAGTTGTGCCTGTACTCCTATAATGTGCTTCTTCTGAGCATCCGTCAAAACGCTCGGTACCGGGTCATACCCATAGACCTTTTCCAGCGGAATAAAGCCCCCGATCGACAACGGTTCATTTTCAGGCCTTGCTTGATAATAATCAAAATAGAGATGAGTATTCGACGCCATCACCACATCATGGCCGGCGCGCGCAGCCTGAATGCCTCCATTTTCGCCGCGCCAACTCATCACCGTTGCGTTCGGCGCCAATCCGCCTTCCAAAATCTCATCCCACCCGATAATCCGCCGACCATGGGCGTTCAGGTACTTCTCAATCCGGTGGACAAAGTAACTTTGCAGCTCATGCTCATCGGCCAATCCCTCTTTTTTAATTCGGGCCTGGCACTTGGGGCACGCTTTCCATCGTGTTTTGGGGCATTCATCTCCGCCGATATGAATATACTCACTGGGGAACAACTCCATCGTCTCAGCCAGCACATCCTCCAAAAACGCAAAGACCTGATCATTGCCGGCACAATACACATCGCTGAAAATGCCCCATCGGGTTTGCACCTCAAACGGCCCGCCAGTACAAGACAATTCAGAAAACGCCGCCAACACCGCCACGCAATGGCCGGGCATCTCGATTTCGGGAACCACTGTAATAAACCGCTGCTGAGCATACGCCACAATTTCTCGAATCTCATCTTGGGTATAAAACCCGCCGTGCGGCGTCCCATCATACTGTTGCGTATTTCGCCCGATGACGGTCTCCTTACGCCACGACGAAATCTCGGTCAGTTCCGGATATTTCTTAATCTCAATCCGCCAGCCCTGATCGTTGTTCAGGTGCCAGTGGAAGGTATTCAACTTATGCAGCGCCAGCACATCGATAAACTTCTTGACAAATTCCTTCGGCATAAAATGACGCGCCGTATCCAGCATCATCCCGCGCCACGCAAACCGTGGATAATCTTCAATGGTCACACACGGCACCGTCCATTTAACGCCGTCCACCTTTGATGTGCTCAATATCGCCGGCGGCAAAAGCTGCCGCAGGGTCTGCCCGCCGTAAAACAGTCCCGCCGGCGCCTTGGCCGTAATAACCACCTCGGTGGGCGTAACTTTCAGCCGGTACCCTTCTTGGCCCAATGCATCGAGTGAATCATCTATTTTCAAAACGATCCGATCCGATGCAGCCGTCACCCAGCGCCGTACGGGTAGCCGGTAGCCGGTGGCCGGTCGCAACTGTGCCGCCAACCGCTGACCAACCGTCTCAGACAGATACTCCACTGCCAAAACCGTATCAGCGGTCATCACAAATTCCCCGGATTGCACCTCCGCCTTAACCGGCTGAGGAATAATTGAAAGGGTCGATTGCCCGCTGCTCATGCTCGTCATTACCGTCACTGCCATAAGCAGTGCACCTATCCGTACGCCGTTCATTAAAAACCTTCCTTTCTTTTACTTGGTCTTTACCTTCTGTGAATACAGACACTCAGGATACACGCCCTCTTTAATCAATTGGCGTATCTTGGCCTGAGCGATGGCCTGATCTTCCCGATAAGTTATGCCGAACCAACTGTCATGGGTTTTGAGGATTTTTACCTTTTTTCGCCCCGACCGGATAAGGGTGTCTATCGCCGTGGGCAGATAAAACTCGCGTTTGGGGTCAGTGCCGTACTGACGCAGATAGGTATCAAATTGCGGCTGTAAAAACTCAAAAAAGTCCGCTCCCAGCCCCCATAAGTTCATCGAAACATACTCCAGGCCCGTCAATCGATGCGTCCGGCCTGCTTCGTCCACAAACATCGCCCCGCCGTTGTCTTTTCGAATACCGGTGCATTCCTGGATGGAGATCAAAAACATCTGCTCGTCATGGCGGCAAAGCCCCCGCGAAACCGCCCCGTACTCCGAAAGGGTATTGCGCAGAAGATAACCCACCATGGCGTAATCTTCCGTTGTGCCGTCAGCCATTTTGTCCAGGTGCGAGGCGATAAGGCGATAGGCCTGGACCCCATAGTAATCATCGGCGTTGATCACGGCAAACGGTTCGTCAATCAGATCCTTGGCCACAAGAATCGCATGCCCCGTCCCCCACGGCTTTTCCCGATCTGCCGGCAACGGATAGCCGTTCAGGCACGAATCCAGTTCCTGATACGCATACACCGTTTCCACACAATTTTCAAATTTATGCCCGAGTTTTTCCCGAAACGCCTCTTCAAAATAATGACGGATGACAAACACAATCTTGTTAAAACCCGCCCGCAGTGCATCATAAATGGAATACTCAATGATGATCTCGCCGTTCGGGCCGACCGGAGCGATTTGTTTGAGCCCCCCGAAACGACTTCCCATACCGGCGGCGATGATGAGCAATGTTTTTTTCTTCACAACAATATATCCTGTTATTCAAACTCTTCGATCGATTTGCGAAGCGTCCTGCACGACTGATAAAATTCTTCCAGCTCCATTTCTTTGAGAAATACAAACCCGCGTGTCGCACGAATCAGCGGACTTTTGTGATTGTAAAACCATTCCCTCCCCAGGCAGGTCTTCAGCACCTGATATTGCTGCACCTGAATACGCTGAGCCAGTTCCGAGAACGGTCCGTCATGTTCGTAACTGGGAAAGGACGCCTCTTTCTGGCTGAGAAACGCGTTCTCAAACGATTGCTGCATCACCGAAAACATATTCAAGCTCACCGGCACAAACACATTTGCCTCAGACGGCTCGAATCGATACCACACATTGCGATACCCCCAAATGCGAATATCATCACGTTTGGTCTTCTGCTGATAGACCCGCATCGCCCCGGCGACAGCCTGCAGCACCTTATAATGCGTATCCGGCCCGCTGGCTTCCGGATCCATCGCCACGGTTACCACATCCGGATGGATGCGCTCCAGCTGCTCCACAATCGGCAAGATGTCGCGTTTGCGGGTCGGCTGCGGCGTAAACACATCGCCCGTATAAAAACCCAGCCGCAGATGAATCACATTGTCACAGTTCCAGCCGTAATACCCCCACAGGCACTCCACTTCCCACTCCCGGCACATCCCCTTAAGCTGCTGAATCGGCTTGGGGTCCTGCTTGCCGGGGTACTGCGTTCTGAAATAATCCAGCAGTGCCTCAAGGGTCTTGGTTACCTTGTCGTGCTTTTTCTGCCCGTACACCGCATATACATTCCGCAAAAATCGCCGCGCGCACCCTTCATCTTTCATCTCCGGGTTGTCGGCGGCCACCCCATCCAGATATTGCCACACATCACGATTTCGAGCCATCCGGTTGTCCGGATCAAAATACCCCTCCCGACGCAGGGCCGAGAAGACGGGCGAATGATAAAACCGCTGAAGGTTGGTAACCTGCCATTCCATGAACCGGTTGGTCACCGAGGTAAAACCGCTGGTCAGCGTCATAAAATGATGGCGATTGCTGGGCTTTCGAAAATGACGCACCAAATGAGCGAAATACCCCAGCATAATATCATCATGATGCGGCTCTGTATGCAGAAAACAGGTATTTTCGAGCACATCAATACCTTTTTTGATCTTGGCCTCAAGATTCTCTTGCACCTGCCGTGCCAATTGCGCAGGGGTTTGTTTTTCTTTCCGCAACACTTCTTTGGCAAATCGGTCATTCTCAAAATCAGTGGCCGTTAAACGTGTCAACCGCTTTCTTCGAAGAACCGACAGATCAACCAGGTATTTTTCAATATGCGCGTCACTGAGCTTTCGCTGACCGCGCAACGCATCATAGCGCCGTTCGACAAGTCCTTTGGCCGCCCCTTCGGTCAGGTAAAAACGTGTCCCGGGCAAGACCTGCAGGGCTGTGGCCGGATAGCGAACATCCCTGTCTGATTGAATCGCGTTGGCCACGACATCCGCCTTCGATTCGCCGGCTGCCATAATAATCGCTGTGCATGCGGGGTTTCGGGTGATTGTTTTCAGACCGATGGTAATCACATGCGAGCGGCGAGCGATTTCAATCCCGCCCAAATCTGAAGCCGCCGCAGCCTGCGTTTCATAATTGATCGGGCACAGGCGAGTGGTAGAATGATGATCCGACCCGCTGATATTAAACCCGATATGACCATCCGGACCGATACCGCCCAAAAAGAAGCCGATACCGCCCAACTTGGCAATGCGATCCTCGTAATCCATACACCACTGGTCGACACGTTCCAGCACGGCCTTCTGCTCACGCTCCAGATTGGTTTTCGGATGCCGATACCGCAAAGTCAGATCCACCCGTTTATCCGGCCAGACGCTCTGGAGCGTCTGATTGGCCGACAATCCGATTTTGCAAGGGTCAATCAACAATGCCTTTTTCGGATCCAGTCCAAACCCTTTGAGATAATACGTCTTGACGTAATAACAAAAACTGTTGGTCTGAGCCGAATTGATCGGATAGAATTCATCAATCTGGACAAAATAAAGGCTCTTCATATCCGGTTTGACGGCCGGGTCTATGCCCCAGTCGGCCAACAGCTTTTCGGTCTCGGGCTTTTGCCACGTCCGCAGCAGGTGCTTGACCCACTTGATAAAATACTCCGGCGTCTTGCCCGTCGGCAGCGAAATCACCCCGCCCGGATGGCCCTGCACCCACTCCAGAAAACGCAGCGCCGTGACCTGTCCCAACATGGGAAAACTGTTGACCACCAATGATGCCATTTTCTCCGTCGGCGGATAGAGAATGTCATAGGCCGACGCGGCTAATGCCTTCTTTTCCACCGGAGACAATCGAAGCAGTCCCTTTGATTTGGTTTTTTCTGTATCCATACCGTCCAGCAATCAATAAGGTTAATAGACTGTATCCACACCCAGCGGACGTGGTGTTTTCCATGCGCCCTGCGTGAAATCCGGAAACTTGACCGGCTCGCCGTTTCGCGCGACCGACTTTTCGCTAAGCGGAAAGACCGCATTCCACAGCGCCGAGTCATATACATTAATATCCGGCTGAATCCCTTTGCGCAGCGCCTGAATTAGCCGATAATCTTCAATATAATCCATCCCGCCATGGCCGGCACCGGCGGCATCCTCTTTCAATTTCCTCCAGATGGGATGCTCAAACTCCTCAAAATAATCTTCCAGTTTTTCCCATTGGTGAGGTGCGCTTCGCCCCTCAATATGCACCCGTTGATCGGGGTACTTGCGGGCAAGCCCTTTGGTCCCCTGCACCAGAAAATCGCGACTATAGGGGCGCGGCAGATTGGTATCGTGTTTGCAAATGATGGTTTTGCCTTTTTTAGTGCGAATCAGACACGTATTGACATCTCCCAAGGCAAATTTCTGATTGACCCACTGGCTGTCGGGATAATGCTCACGGGCATATTCATTCAGCCCTCGACTCATGCTGCTAAACGATACCATATAATCCAGTGTATCGCCGCTGTTAATCCCCATACACCATGACATCGGCCCAATCCCGTGCTGAGGGTACAGATTGCCGTTGTGTTGGATGGAATACTGAAGACGCCACATCTTGTAATAATACGTCGGCGACA
>JAAYQH010000472.1 GCA_012519365.1 Planctomycetota bacterium
CCGCCGACGGTGCGGCCGGGACAGCAGTTGACGCCCCAGCAGCAGGCGGCCCAGCAGCAGCAGCAGCAGCAGCAGGCCGCGCAGGCACGCCAGGCAGCGGCCAGCGGCAGCACGCTCGATGAGCCGTATATCTCGCTGCGCGCGGCAACCAATTCGCTGTTGGTCAATGCCGCCGAGGAGCAGCACAAGGCAATTGAACTGGTGATCTCCTACGTGGACGTCACGCAGAAAGACCAGCGTACAATTCGGGAGTATGAGATTCAGTTTGTTGATACGCAAATGATTCTGGATACGTTGGCGGATTTGAGGATCATCTTGCCGCAAACGACCGAGGCAGCAAGTCAGACGCGTGCCGGCGTGGCAACGGCTGCTCGGGCCGGCGTGCAGCGGTCGGCTCAGGCGGAACCGGAAGCGGCCGGGCCGGTGTCGCTGCCGACGCCGGAAGGGACCGAACGTGAGATTACCGCCGCCGAACCGCAGATTGCGGTGTTGCCGGCGACCAATTCGCTGCTGATTTATGCGACACCTCGCCAGCATGCGTCCATCGCGATGGTCATCGCCCATGCTGACCGCCAGCGTGAACGGACGTTTGCGCCATATGTGGTCTATGCGCTGGAAAATCAGGATCCGGAAGAATTGGCTGAGGTGCTGAACAAACTGATTAAAGAGACGGTCGATGAAGCCACAGCTGCGGGGACGGATGCGAAACCGGATGCCCGCATCCAGACTCGCTCGACCGGCCGGGTGATTCTTCCCAGCGGTGAGGAAGAGCGAATTCGCATTATCCCCGATCCCAAGACCTATTCGCTGGTGGTGTATGCCAATCAGCGCAATCAGCAGTGGGTCGGCGAATTGATTCGCGAACTGGACGAGTACCGCCCGCAGGTGCTGCTGGATTGCACGTTGGTGGAGATTAAGCGAAACGATGCGTTTACTTATGACTTGGATTTGATTGCGAAAACGTATGGCGGTACCTCGCTGCGATCAAACCAGGTCGGTACAGCGATGGAACCGTTTACGAATGACAATTTTCTTGATGCCAGATCGTCCAGCGGAACGGCGACAGCCTTTTTTGACAGTGAAAAGGTGCAGGCGCTGTTAAATATTGTTGAGGATAAAGGCTACGGCCGTATTATGGCCAAGCCGAAACTGCTGGTCAATGATAATCAGGAAGGTGAGATTAAGACGGAAAATACCACCTCTATCGCCCGAAAATCAAGCCAAACTATCCCCGGTACAGCCGGCACAGAAAATATTGTTACGGAAGATATTGCCTTTGAGGAATATACCTCTGGGATAACCTTAACCATTAAGCCGCATATCAGCAAGGGTGAAATGCTGCGGCTTGAGATTACGCTGAATCGAAAGGATTTTGATTTTACCCTAGGCGAGTCCGTTACCGTTGCAGGCGATACCTATCCTCGCCCGCCCGATCTGGTCTCCACCGATGTTAAGACAGTTACGACCGTACCGGACGGGTCAACGATTATTATGGGCGGCCTGGAAAAAATCAATCAGAATAAGAATCACACCAAGGTGCCGATTCTGGGTGATCTGCCGCTGTTGGGCGGGCTGTTTCGCGGCATCAATAATAAAGATGAGCAAAGCCGACTGTATGTTTTTGTGAAGGCCAATATTTTGCGTCCTGGCGATCAGGTTGAAGGGCTCGAAGATATGCGTCGTGTGTCGGAACTTAACCGTCGGGCCTTTGAAGAACTTGAAAAAGGTTTTCAGGATATGCAAAGTTGGCCGGGGCTGAAGGATCAGCCGATGGATCCGAAGCGTGTGCTCGACGAAGATTAGGTGTTGATTTGAAGATGGACGGGTTTGCTGTGTAACTTTCGCCCCTTCGGGGCTTGTGGGAAATTTGGGTGCCCTTTGTTCCGTGGGCTTGCGCCCACGGCTAAATGACTTGACGTCCCTGTCGGGACGTGTGGATTATGAGCCGAAGGCTCACCGGTGATGTGGCCGGGGGCGTGAGCCCCCGGTAGGCAAGCGTGAA
>JAAYQH010000473.1 GCA_012519365.1 Planctomycetota bacterium
GACGAGCATTCAGTCCACGATGAAGTCGAATCGCCTCTATAATCTGATTTCCCACCGTAAAAACCGGATTCAGACTGGTCATCGGTTCCTGAAAGATCATCGCAATCTCATTGCCGCGGATCCGTCGCATGCGGCTGTCGGGCAGTTTCAACAAAGAACGCCCGTCGAACTCAATCTCGCCGGCGACAATCCGCCCCGGCGGATACGGAATCAGCCGCATCACCGACAGCGCGGTAACGCTCTTGCCGCAGCCGCTTTCGCCGACCACCGCCAGCGTCTTTCCTTTGTGCAGATCAAAACTGACATCCTGCACCGCCCGCACCAACCCCATCTCGGTATAAAAGTGCGTCGAAAGATTTCTGATCGACAATAAAATGGAGTTGCTCTGCATCAATCCGTCCTCAATTTCGGATCCAGGCAATCCCGCAACGCATCGCCGAACAAATTCAGCGCCAGCGACAGCACAAAAATCGCCACCGTGGCCGCGGCCATTTCCCACCAGACATTCCGCGCCAGTTCTGCCCGGGCCGCATCAATCATCGCCCCCCAACTGGGCTTATCGGTCTCACCCAGCCCCAGAAAACTCAGGATCACCTCGGAATGGATAAACGTCACAAAACGCAATGAAAAATTGATAATAATGATATGAAACACATTCGGCAGCAAATGTTGAAAGATAATCCGTCCCGACGAACAGCCCATCGCCCGTGCCGCCAGCACATACTCGCTTTCTTTGCGTTTCATAATCTCACCGCGAATCAATCGGGCAATACCCACCCAACTGGTCAGTCCCATCGCCAGATACACCCCCGTAACCCCGCGCAGCGGCACACCAAACAACGATTTATCCCGCAGCACCACCGCAAAGGCCATCACTAACAGAATATAGGGAATCGTGTTCAGTGTCGTCAGCAGCCAAACTACCAGATCATCAATCCAGCCGCGAAAATATCCCGCCACCGCCCCCAACGGCACACCGATCAGCAAACTGATAAGGGAGGCACACAGGGCGACAGTAATCGATGTCTTGGCCCCATAGAGCATTTTTCGGAAGGTCGAGCGACCCAAAAAATCCGTCCCGAACAGCGACCATCCCGACTTGGTTTGGCCGTCCATCGACTGCCATTCGTACGACTTGAGCGGCGCCTGATACGACGGACCGATCTCCTCGTTCCATCGTGTCAGCATATTATCCCAATCGGCAATCTCAGAGACAAACACAAAACCGGCCAATATAAAATAGGCTGCCGAAATCCAAAAACATACAATCGCCAAACGGCGTTTGCGCAAACGACGCAGCCCATCCGCCCATAAACTTCGCCCCTTCCCAACGAGACGCCGTATTATTGGCTTATCTTTCAGCGGTGTTTCTGATGGAGTCATATCAATTCCAACTCAAAAACAGTTATTCCAGCGACACCCTCGGATCCACCCACGCATAACAAATATCCGTCAGCAGGGTAAATATCACAATCAACAGCGACATAATATAGGTCATTGCATTAAGCACAAAAAAATCACGTGAATTGATGGCCTGAATCATCAAATCACCCAGCCCTGGAATCCCGAAAAACCGCTCCAACAGCAGCGAGCCGAGAATCAGATACGGAATCGACAGCACCACATTGGTGATAATCGGAATCATCGCGTTTTTGAGCACGTGCTTAAACAACACCGTACGCGTCGAAAGCCCCTTGGCAAAGGCGGTTCGCACATAATCCGACTGCATCTCATCCAGCATCACCGTCCGATAAAACCGCAAATTAGCCCCCAGTCCGGCGGCAATACCGATGAGTACCGGCAGCGCCACGCTGACCCAAATCGACCGATCCGGCACAAAAAATATTGGAAACCAGTCCAGCCGATATGCAAAAAAGTACTGACCGAAAATAATAAAACTCAGATAGGGGATGCTCATTCCCGCCACGCAAATCACCACCAGAATCATATCCAGCTTCGAGCCCCGTACAAAGGCCACCACCAGCGCCAAGGCAATCGAAATCGTCACGGTCCCGATAAACATCGGCACCGTCAGCGCCAACGAAGGTCCAACCCCCCATCTAATGCGGTCGGCAATCAGTTCCCGATTCAAATCATAACCAAAATTAAATGTCAGCGCCTTGGTAAAGTGACTGAAAAATTGACTGTCAAAATCCAGCATCCGCCAGGCCTGCACCAGGTGCAAGCCGCCAAGACGCTCCTTAAAAAGATCCCGCAGCCAGATTTTTTGCCCTTCCTGCTCAAGTTCGAACTCACTTAAGGGTCTTGCCGGCCCTGCCGTGCTTTCCTTGAGGCGGCCCTCCTCGGCCTCGCGTGCCTGCTTCAGATAAGCCTCCTTGTGGCCTTGCCAGTCGTCCTCGTCCAGCGGCTCCAGGCCGACAAACAACGGCTTGTCAAGGCCGTATTCGTGGCGAATCTCGGCAATCGTCTCAGCATCGGCATCTCGACCGGCGATTTGATAGGAAATATCACCCCCTAACAGCGTAAACAGCACAAACGTCAGCAGCAGCACGCCGAAGACTATCGGGATCGTATAAAGCAATCGTCGAATAATAAAGGCTGTCATCGTTCTTCGCTAATTCAGTATCGAATTCTTCATTTTTGCGGTCCTACACGATTTTCTCAAAAACACTCTCCCGGCCGATTACCTCTTTTTAAGTTCCGCCAGCAAATCCGCATAGCGAGCCCGCTCGTGTTGGTCCACCCGTCGATATTTCAAGACATTATACGAAAACACGTGCGGCTTATAATTTTTGTACCATGAATGATACAGGGCATACGAAACGCGATGCGTGGTAAATACCGCCGGATAATCGTCCATCACCATCCGTTCCATCCGCCGATACAGTGCAGTCCGCTCCGGGCTGTCGAACATCACCTGAGCCTGCTCGAGCAGTGTATCATATTCCGGATTGGAATAAAAAAACTTATTCCCGCCGGGAGCAAAATATTTTGTACCGAACAGTTCCAGAAAATCAATCGCGTCCGGCATCCCGGCGCTGACGCCGCTGGCAAACAACTGCAAATGCCCGTTATTGACCTCGGACATATACGTCGGCCAATCCATATACTCCACATTCAACCGAAGACCAATATTGGACATATATTTTTGCAAAAACTGGGCGTATTGCCGCGAAAAATTGTCCACCCCCGGCATCCCCAGTTTCAGCGGCCCGATAGGCCCGCCGTGAATCTTTTCCGCCTCTTTGAGCAATTCGGCCGCCTCGGCTGGATCATATCGAGAATACCCGTACTCAGCGATATTCGGATCGTAGGAATTCATCCCCGGCGACACAAAGCCATGGGCCACTTCAAACCGGCCGTTGAACAGCAAATCCACCAACGCCTGACGATCAATCGCCCGCGAAATCGCCATACGCAACGGTTTGTTCGGCCCCAGCACCGGATCTCTGAGATTAAACCCCACCCAAAATGTGGACGGGTCGATGTAGATTTCCAGCCGGATGTTTCGCTGAATCATCTCTTCGGTCAATTCGCCGCCGCTGGATCCGATGGCCTCATCAAAATTATCTTTGGGAATCCCCAAAAAATCCAGCTCCCCCCGCATAAACAACAGCCACCGCGGCTGGTCTTCCTCAATCACACGAAAGAAAATCCGATCCACAAACGGCAGCGGCTTGCCCGCATCGTCCAGCAGCCCCGCTTCCGCATCGCCCGGCGCCCCTTGCGACGGATACAACTGGCCCCGCCAATTGGCATTGCGCACCAATTCCACATAACTGCCGCGCCGCCAGGTCTTGAGCCGATAAGGACCGGTCCCCACAGGATGCTGGGGAATCCGGGCACGATAATAATCCACCGCCTCTTTGGCGACCGGAGCGGTGGACATATCCGACAGAACCGATTCCACCACCTGCGGCCATGGACGAACCAGCTTGATTTGCAGCGTAAAATCATCCAGCGCCCGAAAGCCTTCAACCTCGTAATCGTAATCTACCGACCATTCATCGGCAAACTGCCTGGTGTAATCGCGAAACGCATCAAGACCCACGATTCGATCATTCCACGACGGCCAGTTCTGACTGCGATACTTAACGTTGGCAATGCGTTTGATGGCATACACAATATCGTGCGCCGTCACCTGCCGTCCCTTGCCGTCTGCAAAACACGGGTCATCCTGAAACCGTACGTCCTGCCTGATACGAATGGTATAGGTCAGCTTATCCTCACTGATCTGCGGCAAATCTTCAGCCAGCACCGGCACCACCTCATAAGGCCGCTTGAGATAATGATACCCAAACAGCGCCTCAAAAATATTGCCGCCCACCGTCATTCCATAGACATCCCGCATATTGCCGCTGTCCAGTGTCTGAATCTTGGTAATCAGCGACAAATGCAGCACATTCTCATCACTATCGGGGGTTGCCTTATGCAGGCCGCAGCCGAGAAATACCGTCGCGATAGCCAACACAAGAACCACCCATTGACAGCCCATTATAAAACGCCTGCGTGACGCTTTATCGAAATCGCTTTTTGTAACGCTCACGTTTTTCACTGTCCACTTTGAAAAATTTTGTCATTCCCATCCCATTGGTATCAGGCCGATAAGAATTCGGCACGATATTCTCTACCCATTCATGATGCAGCAGATACGAGATCCGATGATACACATACGCCGCCGGCAAATCGTTGACCACAAGCCACTGGGCTTGATGATACAAGGCGGTTCGTTCAGGGCTGTCCGGCATCACCGAAATCCGCTCATAAACAGCATCAAATTCCGGATTGTTATACTGAGTACTGTTGGGCCACGGTGAATTTTTACTGTAATAGACCTGTAAGAAATTTTCTGCGTCGGGATAATCGGCAATCCAGCCGGAAAAGAACATTTGCAGCCGGCCAGTCCGCATCCGCTCCAAAAACGTCGGCCAGTCAAACATTTCCAATTCCACCGTCAACCCGATCTGTGCCATACAGTTTTACAGAAACTGACCGGTCTGGCGAATCGTCGCATCGGTACCGCCCATGGCCAAACGCAGCCGTCCCAACGGTCCGCCATTGATGCGTTCTGCCTCAGCCAAATAGTACCGGGCACGTTCTTGATCCAACTGAGAAAAAGATATCTGTTCAATCGACGGGTCATACCCTTCCATCACAGGCGGAAGAAACCCATGCGCCACTTTGCCGCGGCCGTTCAAAAACAAATCGATAAATCGCTCACGGTCGAGGCTCAGACTGATCGCTTTGCGCAGTGCAAGATTGCCCCCTACCGTCGGATCGGACATATTAAAGCCCACCCAAAAGGTATTGGGCTCATCAAAAGTCTTCAACTGAATATGTCGCTCCTTCATCATCTCGGTCATCTCCACTCCCATGGAAATCACCTGACCGAAATTGTCCTTGGGAATGCTGTTGATATCCAGCTCACCCCGAATAAACAACAACCATCGGGGCTGATCCTCAATAATAATCCGCCAAAAAACCCGATCAATATACGGCAGCTGTTGACAGGTCCCGTCCGGCTCTTGAACAAACCCATGATAATTCAGATTTCGTTCCGCTTCGATAAAGCTGCCCCTTCGCCAGCGAACGAGTTGATACGCACCGGTTCCGACGGGGTTGTAACCGATCCGCTTGCCGTAATACGCGACCGCCTCAGGCGCCATCGGCGCGGTGGCGATATACTGAAGCCACAACGCAAACTGCGGCCAGGGGCGCACCAATCGAACCACCAGCATATGGTCATCCTCAGCGTACAGCCCTTCCACCGGCCGGTCATAATCCACCTGTCCAGGCTCACAGTGCTTGGTATATTCCCGAAAGGAGTCCAGCCCGACAATCCGCCCGTCAAATATCCACCAGCTTTTGCTGCGGTTTTTGACGTCGGCAATCCGCTTCCAGGCAAACACAAAGTCATGCGCAGTTAGTTCTCGCCCTTTGCTGTCCGGAAAACAGGGGTTGTCATGATAATAGACCCCTTGTCGTATAGGAATGTGATAAACCGTGCCGTCTTCACTGATTTGGGGCATATCCGCCGCCAAGAGGGGAACCATCCGATACGGCCGGGCCGTGTAATCATAATCGTATAAACACTCAAAAAGATCCCCCGCCACAGCGTGTGTTACCACGTCACCAACTTCTGCAGGATCAAGCGTCTGAATGCTCTCGCGAAGGCGATGATAAATCACCGTTTCGTCGCTCGCTACGGACCCTTTGTCCTCACACCCGATCAACCCCATTACCCCAACCACCATACAAATCCCCACCCCAAGCACTCGCTGAATGCGATGTGACTTGTCGGCACACTCCCTCTGATATGAACCTCCATAGTGTGGGGGCAACATTTTAATACTCATCGGTTAAGCGATACTCACTGGGCCGGGGGAGGGGGTAATTGCGGCGGGCTGTATTTTGTCTGTCCTGTGTCCGTTTTCCCATAATCAAACTTCAAACGTGTCGCCAAATGCCCCGGGCCGACATCGCTGCCGAAATAGGCCTCAAATTCGCGATCCAGTCCCATCCCGCCGCGTTGAAGAATACGAATAAATGGAGTTTGTTGCCCCATAATGCGAGTTAGAACATAATTGTCCACCTCGGTAATCACCGTTGCCAACGCATTTCGCTGGGCATCCGATAAGGGGCTTGGATCGGCCATGTATCGCTGGAAAACCAGAGACAACAGCTCCGCAAAACGACGAGCCATCGCTGTTCGCGCCGGCGATTCTCGTTCTTCTAAAATAAGCTGGCCCATTGAACGCAGCAAAAACGCATCAAACTGCTCATTTTGCACATTCCAACTCATATAGGCGTCAATCCGCTTCTGGGCAATCATCATCAAAATCTCGCGTGCCAAATCATTGTTGACGATGGCCGAAAAGGAAACAAAAAGACGAAGAATCTCCGGATTTGACTCTTCAGAAACACGGGAACGCAACGCGTGCAGGATCTTCTCGGTCAAGACAGGATCGCCGATAGCCGGATCAATCAGTTGAGCAGCCACTTGCGGCCCGGCCACACATTTGACCGCCCAATATCGCACCACCTCGTCAGGATCGCTGAGCCGCTCAAGCCCAAAGTCAGCCAACAACGGGCTTTCCAGTCGAGTAGCCAAAATCATTAAATTTCGCCGCATCAGGTCTTTTTTTTCGGATGGCTCCCACTGTTCAACCGTTTCAAACGCCACCTTCAAGTGCTCTCGGCCCACTTGCACATAGCCCGTCGCGTACAAACTGAGCGGCTCATTGCCTTTTTCCTGCTCGATTTGACGACGAATCGCAACGATTTGCTCGGAAGTTTCTTCCAACAGCATGGCATCCAATGCTATCCGCCAAAACTCATTGACAACCGCCCGGTCAGAGTCACTCAGTGAGCCGCCACTGCTTAACAGACGCTCGCGAACAGCGGCAATTCGATCGGTGGGGACAACAGCATAGACATTTAGGACACTGCAGGTCAATAGGAGTAGGATTGTTTGCTTCATTATTCCGCCATTAAATATAAAGTTGACTCTTTGCCTCAACAATTATCTACAGGGCATTTCAAGCACTTAACGCACAAAAGATACCCCCGCTGCCAACAGGTGTCAAGGTAATTCAGTCGCAATATCCTTAATTAAAGGCTGTTGCGAGGTCGCCATATGACCGGCAACGTCCGATAAACAAAGCCCACGAGATTTTACAGACTTTATGACGCTTTCTTAACTAACGGCGGTAATTATTCACTCGAAATTCGCCGAAAAAAGTATATATTTTTTATAGTGAACTTTTCAAAGCGTTGAACGATAGTTTTTTATAACGATATTTTTACTCTGTAAAACACTGTAAAATCGCATTTATCTTTGTATGATGCCTTGGCTTAAGAAAACAGAGCGATATTTCAAGACCCTGCTGCCGGTCGGTATGGCAATGGTGCTGTTATGCCTGGCCCTGCCTGAGGTCCGTGCCAATACCCCCGATGCGGTACCCGACACGACACAACACACGGAATCCCCCTCGGCTGAAAAACAGGAACCCCAGGATCCTAATTCCCCCCCCAAGGCCTCTGCGCCAGACGCTGCACCTCCGGCCGATCCCAATCATCCTGCTGAAAATGGTGTCGTCGCCAACAAAGAGGACGATGAGGATTCAATGTTTCCGGACGCCAAAGACATGGTCGAGTTGTTCGATCTTTTTGGTTGCATTTTTAACGACCAGTTCATTTCGGACAAAGGATATGTGGATTATGCCACCCTGCGGCGAAAACGGGCCGATCTGATTCGTGCCACCACTATCCTCGAAGAACTGCACCCAGCGGTGTTGATGAGCCTCAATCGACAGCAGCGAATCGCTTTCTGGATCAACACCTACAACACCTGCTGCCTGAAATTGATCGTTGACAATTATCCGATTCAGCCCAAGTGGTATATGATTCTCTACCCCAGCAACAGCATCATGCAGATTCCGGGGGCCACCACAAAGGTATTTTTCAAAATTATGGGGCTGGAATACAACCTAAAAGAAATACGCAATGACCTCTTGCTGGATCGCTACCGTGATCCCCGGATATGTTTTGCCCTGACCGATGCCGCTCGCGGCGGTGCGATGCTTCGCAATGAACCCTATCTGCCGGAAAAACTCGATGAACAGTTGGATGACCAAGTCCGCCGATTTCTCAAATCCCCTCAGGGGCTTCGAATCGACCGCAAAAACAATATCCTTTACTTGTCCAATGTCTTCTTAATGAACAAAAAGGTGTTTCTTGAGTCTGAATATGCCGAAATCCTGCGGTTTCGCAGCCGAAAACCCGAAGAGCGAGCCTGGCTCAATTTTCTGGTTAAATATCTGCCCGAAGACGATGCCCAGTGGCTGGACAGCAACAATCCAACCATTCGATTTATTGATTTTGACTGGACTCTGAACGAACAATAAGCCTTTCTCCGGCGACTATGCCCTCAAACTATGCCCTCAATTTTATTTGTTTTGCAACTCCTTTCTTGTTGACCCCACCACTGCCGATGGGTATATTTCACCTTTTATTTTATACATAAACTCTGGTTAACCTGTAGGAGTTCAGACTCATGGCAAATAAAAATGAATCCCCAAACGGTCGTTTTGGTGGACGCGGCCATTTGTTTACCAGTGAATCCGTTACGATGGGGCATCCGGATAAAGTGGCCGATCAAATTTCAGACGCCATCCTTGACGCGATGCTGGCCCAGGACCCGGACAGCCGGGTCGCCTGCGAAACCCTCGTCTCAACCGGTATGGCCGTCATCGCCGGCGAAGTGACCACCAACGCTGTTGTCAATATTGCCGACGTGGTACGTACAACCATCAATGAAATCGGTTATACCGATCCGAAAATCGGATTTGACGGCGATAATTGTGCTGTTATCGTCGCCCTCGGCAAGCAAAGTCCCGACATCGCGCGAGGCGTTACCGAAGGGCAGGGCCTGCACAAGGAACAAGGCGCCGGCGACCAGGGACTAATGTTTGGCTTTGCCTGTAAAGAAACACCCACGCTGATGCCCATGCCGATTTACTTGGCCCACAAAATCACGGATCGGCTTGCAAAAATGCGCCAAACCAGCAAATTGCCCTGGCTAAGGCCGGACGGCAAGAGTCAAGTCACCGTGGAATACGGCGATAACAGCAAACCCAAACGCATCCACACCATCGTTGTTTCGACCCAGCACACGGAAGAGATCCCCTATCGTGAGATAAAAAAACAGGTCATTGAGAATATCATCCTGCCCGTCTTGCCCGAAAAGTTGGTCGATAACAAATTGATTGTTCACGTCAATCCGACCGGCCGATTCGTCATAGGCGGCCCAAAAGGCGACTGCGGTCTAACCGGACGCAAGATCATCGTCGATACATACGGCGGACGCGGCAGCCACGGCGGCGGTGCCTTTAGTGGAAAAGATCCCAGCAAGGTCGATCGCTCAGCCAGTTATATGGCCCGTTATATCGCCAAAAACATTGTCGCCGCCGGCCTTGCCGACGCCTGTGAAGTGCAACTTTCCTATGCCATCGGCGTCGCCGAGCCGATCAGCGTGTTGGTGGATACCGAAGGAACGGCAAAAATCGACGAACAAAAGATCGAACAGGTGGTCCGCGACCTGTTTCCTCTGACCCCCAAGGGGATGATTGACCATCTTAATCTGAAACGTCCCATTTATAAAGAAACCGCACGTAACGGCCACTTTGGACGCGTCCATAAAGACTTTACCTGGGAGCGAACCGACATGGCCGAGAAACTCCGCAAAGCCGCCGGCCTGTAATAGGTCGGTCTGTCATAGGACGGCAGGAGAAGAAATTCCGCAGCGAAGGCAAGCCGGGCTGGCCGTTCGTGAGGTTTTTTTTGCAAACAGTCCGGCTGTGCAGTGACGCAGGAAGCGTTTGGCAGCGATATTTTGGTGTTTGACGCCGCTTGTGCCTTGTCAGAACGTGCCGTCAAAGATCGCTTTGGTAATGTCGTTGATGGCCTGACGGGTAGTGGCGTTTCCGCCCTGAGTCAGGATGCTAAAGACGACATCCCCCTCAGCCGTCCGGCACACACCCGAAAACGTACGTACACCGGCAATATAGCCGGTTTTACCATAAATATTGCCGCGATAGGGGGCCTGTTGGAAATAGCGGGCGATGGTGCCGTCGTTTCCGCCCTCGGCCAGCGTCGCGATATACCGCTCAGCGTATGGTTTTTGCATCAGATCATCAAGAACCGCCACAAGCACATTACACGAAAGGCGATTTTTACGACTTAACCCGCTGCCGTCGTCCAGCACAAACTGTTCGCTGTCCACGCCCAGCAGGTTCAAATACCGCCCGACCAGCATCCGTCCATGCGGCCATTCTCCGTTGATACGTCCCTGCGTATTCTCGGCGGAGATTGTCTTGACAAGACACTCGGCCGCCAGTCCAAGACTATCCTTATTGCACCGATCCAAGACATCCCAAATCGAGGTGGAAAAGGTATGCAGCACGGTCAGTTGATCTTCCCGGCGGATATATTTTTTGACAAGATTGCCCCGGACCGTAATCCCGGCCGAACGAAGGGAACGAACAAGCAGGTTGGCAAACAGGCCCTCCGGATGTTCAATGGCAACATCAAATCCCGCTGATTGATTGAGATTGCCGCGAATGGAAAGTCGATTAGGAGTGGTTGTACGATATCCGCCAATGGCACTGTTACCGCTGGAGACAAACCGCAGCTGATTGATCAGGGTCAGATAATCATTATCCGGCTCCATTTTCAATACCGCCCTGCCGTTTTGCCGCGTTGCGGTAATTCGTACACAGTTTAGATTGTAATTCAGTCCGCTGACTTCACAGGCATACCATTGATTGAGTTGATCTGCCGGCCAGGACGGATGCACCCGATTTGAATCAAAGAAATAACTGTCAATCACAATATCTTCAATCCGCTCAATGCCGCGTGCCTTTAATACGCCAACAATCTCCTGACACACCCACCCCGGTTCACGGCCGTACCGTTGATCAGTAATGGTATCGCCCAGCAGCGGGTCGCCGCCCCCAATGACCACAAGACTGTCGCCCAGCAAGGCAATATGGGTGCGAAAGACATAGTCTGGGCCAAGATAATGCAGCGCTGCAGCCGTCGAGACCAGTTTCATATTGGATGCAGGGATCATAGGCTTGTCGGCGTTTCGGCTGTACAGTACTTTACCGTCCTCAGCCCGCACCGCCAAAATCGCAAATTCCGCCGATTTTTGGGCAGAGCGGCTGAGTATCTGCGAAATCGTATCTGCCCGCACCGATCCCCATATCGTCGGCATTATCGCAACAACGCAATAAAACAGGAGTTTGTACTTCATAATGCCGAGTTATTTAACACAAATTGAACACGGTTTCAAGCGTGAAATTGCGGCTAAAAAAACATTGCACTGTGGCGATAAAAAAGGGTGAACACTGGAAACGAGGGATTCGCAAGAGTATAATGTGCATCCAAATTTGGGGAACGCCCTTGACATCGCGGCACCGTCCTGCAGGGGAGCTGCTGCATTACAGCAATCGGTGCAATCAGTATGCCGCCAAAAGGCATCCGAATTGCCGGCGAAATGGAGAGGGTATGCCGTATGAGTTGCAAAGGAAATTGGCAAGATGAATTGTTGGGATAACGCAATAATGAAGCGTTTTTTCAGGAACTTAAAAAGGGAGCGAGTGTACCAGAAAACATAGAAAACGCAAAACGCGGCCTAAGGTTAAAAAAGACTTGTTTGTGCCTATTGAATGGTTTTATAATACTGCACGATGGCTTGCGGCCTTGTCGTACCAGAGCCAAACGCCGTCAAAGCGAAACACCGAAGGGACTGTCAACGTGCGTAACTCCCTTTGCTGAGGTGTCCGCTTCCTGTTTTGCACCACATTTGCCTAAAACGAAAATGAACGAAGACATCCTCACATCGTGGTTTGCGGCCCAGTCAAAGGAGGACGCAAGACGCTTCCCGATCGGCATCGGCGATGATATGGCGCAAGTGCGTGTTTCGCCGTCTGATTCAGTGCTTATCACGACCGATATGCTGCTGGACGGTACCCATTTTGACTTGTCCTCGTGTACCGTTGAGCAGGCCGGCTACAAGGCAATGGCGGCAAGTCTAAGCGATTGTGCAGCCATGGCAACGGTTCCGGTCTGTGCGGTTTGTGCAGTCGGACTGCCGTTGGATTTTGATGCCAAAAAAATTAAAGCGTTGCACGGCGGCCTGCTTCGTGCGGGACGGCTCTTCAATTGTGAACTGATCGGCGGCGATATTACGAAATGGCGGCAGGCTGCTCAGCGTTTGGCAATCTGTGTTACAATGCTCAGCGTCCCCTCGGGCCACCATCCGCCCGTGCGTCGCAGCGGCGCACAAGTCGGCGATTACATCTGCGTCACCGGTACACTCGGCGGATCACTGGCGGGCAAACACCTAACCTTTACGCCGCGGGTCAGGGAAGCCTTGGCCATCACCCAAACCGCCCGCGTTCATGCGATGATGGACATCACCGATGGGCTGAGCACCGATTTGAACCGTATCTGCACACAAAGCGGCACCGGTGCCGTTGTTGATGCTGCAGCGCTGCCCGTTTCCGAGGCCGCCCAAAACACCGCCGACCCCATCGCCGCCGCTCTCAACGATGGGGAGGATTTTGAGTTGCTTTTGACCTTGTCGCCGAGCGAATACCCCAAATTAGCCGCCCTGAAGGAGGTGGCTATCCATCGCATCGGTACGATTACCGCCGAGTCGGGAATGAAATTGCGTCTTTCCGACGGCAGCACGATTCCTTTGCTTGCCAAAGGCTTTGACCACCTCTAACAAAACAGGGTGCCGGAAGATGCAAGTATGAAAAAAACGACCCTTCAATTCACAACTCACAGCCCCGTTGAGACTATCAAACTGGGGCAGAGGATCGGCCGTATTTTGAACGGCGGGCAGGTCATCGCGCTTGTCGGCAACCTCGGCACCGGCAA
>JAAYQH010000474.1 GCA_012519365.1 Planctomycetota bacterium
ACCGCGAGGCGCGGATCGGGCATACCAAAAAGACGCTCGCCGAGCTTCAACGATTAAACATAAATGTAAAACAATTGAGGTCATGTGTGCCTCATGATCCGTAACTATTTGCGCTGTAGTACTAAATATTTATCTAAAAGGATTCGGACGAGATAACAAAAAACCCTTAAGGCATAGATCTTCGAGTCCTCTGGGGGTATTTTTATTCGTGCTGTTCGGTGTTGTTTAAGACAGTTTGAGGCAACAGGGCGGCGGCATCCTGATCAATGAGCCAGCGTACTTTTTCCAGCACCGGCCATAAGAGGTATGCCGGATAACGGTGCGGGTCCGGCGAGCCGGTAAACAAGTCGCGGAGAATCGGGGCTTTTTCCTTCCCTTCCACCAGTATCATCAGACGGCGGGCATTTTGCAACACCGGCGGGGTCAACGTAACGCGATTGAAATTGGATTCGGTAAACACCGGCCACGTCAAATCGTCCGTCACCGATAATGCCGGATCATTCGGCAGCAACGAGGCGATATGTCCGTCCTGCCCAAGGCCAAGAACAATCAGGTCAAACACAGGCACCGTGCCTTCCGAACAGCCAAACACATTGCGTAAAATCGTTTGATACACATCGGCCGCTTTGACGCAATCGTCATACTCACCGTGGACGCGAAAAATCTGTTCTGGCGGAATAGGGACAGCCTTCAGAAACGTCTCCCTTGCCAAGGCGTAGTTGCTGTGCGGTGAATCCGGCGGCACACACCGTTCATCCGCCCAAAAAATGAACGTCTTGTCCCAGGGAACTTGCTCGGCAAACTCCGGCTGTGCCAGATGCTCAAAAAATAAACGGGGTGTCTTTCCGCCTGAAATCGCCGCATAAAAACGGCCGTGCTGAGCGGCGGCTTCTTTTGCGGCGGCTATAAATTCCTCTGCGGCTCTGCGGGCCAGTGCCCTCGGTGAAGCAAACCGCACGAGACGAGGGCAAGCGGACGGTTTTATGTTCTGCCGGCGCTCATCCAAAAACGATTGCAGGATTACCGACGCGGCAACGGCATCGCGACGTTTTTTCTTTTGTCCACGAGTTAATTGACCGGCTGGAAACAAAGACTCGGCTGCATAGCTGCTAAGCCGCTCATCGTAAAACTCAATTGGTTTTGAAATCAGGGCGGACAAGAGTTCAGCAAATGTTCGTACCCGTTGGGCCCGGGGGCCTTCTCGGCCGTCCATATTCAGCGGCAATCCCAGCACAACCGCATCGACGGCCTGTTCAGCCGTAATGTGCGCGATTCGCTCGGCCAGATAGATCGGGTTCTCCGTTTCAATGACCGTCAACGGGTTGGCCAGCGTGGCGTCAGCATCCGAAACAGCCAGCCCCGTTCGTTTGTCGCCGTAATCAATGCCTAAAAAACGCATAATCGTGCTTAGAGGAATTTTTCTTGTCCATGCCGCTGTATCTGTTCCAGCAGGTCTTGGATCCGGCGCGCCTGGGTTGCCGGACACACCAGTGTGGCATCCGGACTGTGGGCCACAATCATATTATCAAGCCCGATCAGGGCGATCAAATGGTTCTTGTCTTCGGTAACTACAATGTTGTTTTTACAGTCCAACAGTTCGATATGTTCGGCTACGACAATGTTGTTATCCGCATCGGAGCGGATAATATCGCCCAATGCCGCAAACGAACCCAAATCAAGCCACCGACAATCCAACGGAATCGCATATACGTTCGTCGCTTTTTCCAACACCGCATAATCAATACTGATTTTGGGCAGGCGGCCGAACCATTCTTTCAGCGTCATACGCTGCTGCGGTGTACCCCAGTCGAGCTGAATATTTCGCAACGGTTCGATGCAGTCCGGCAGATAACGCCGAAGCTGTTCCAGAATTGTCCGACACTTCCAGACGAACATCCCTGAATTCCAATAGTACCGGCCGCTTTCGACATAGCGGTAAGCGGTTGCTTCATCCGGTTTTTCCTGAAAGGTTTCGACCCTGCGAACAGCATCGCGGGATTCGGCAAAAGGCACCGGATCGCCGAGTTTGATATAGCCGAATTGGGTGCTTGGAAACGTCGGCTTAACAGCAAACGTCACCAGCGCTTCGGGGCGTTCATGGACAAACGACAGGCCGGTGCGAAGCGCAGTTTCGAAGACTTCCGGCGGCTCCAGAATCTGGTCGGCGGTCATCACTGCCATCGTGGAATCCGCATCAAATTTGCTCAAAATGGCCGCTGCCAGCCCAATCGCTCCGGCAGTATCGCGAACAACCGGTTCGGCGATCACATTATCTTCCGGCAGTTCCAGAAGATTTTCGCGAACCGCATCGACAAAATCCTCGTTGGTCAGAACCAAGATATTGCGCAGATCAAAACTCCGCTGCAGCCGTTCAAAGCAGCTTCGCAAAAGTGTTTGTCCGTTCAGAATGCGAAGAACCTGCTTGGGACGTTTTTGGCGGCTCAACGGCCACAACCGTTTTCCCGTCCCGCCGGCCAGGATTACCGCAAACTCCATAGGTCAAGGTCCTCTCTGGAAAAAGATTAAATTGTCGGTTTTGGTTTTTAAACCAGAAACGCTTTGTCCATCGTTGCGACCGGTCGGATTTTTTCGGCCAGCGCCTCTGTGCCCGGCTTGTCCATCAGGGCAAAGGTCGCGTCTTTTCCCAATTCCACCGCCGGCTGGTCGTACGCGTTGATGTGAAACAGCAAGCCTGCCAGCGATGTCGTCACTTCGAACAAATAAATGAACTGACCTACTGTGGAGGCGTCAAGTGCATCAAACAATACCGTCAGGCACGGCCGTTTGTCGTGCAGCAAGGCATACTCTGTGGCCGTTTTTTCGGCGTTCAACAGGCGGGACATCGGCTGGGCGGACAAATAGTCCAGTTCCGGTGCTGTCTTCGGTGCCGGTCCGATAGTAACATCCCGACTAAAATGCGCCACTTGTAAAAAGGTAAACAGTTTGTCATTCGGCCCTTCGCGATACAACTGCACCTGGCTGTGCTGGTCAGTTGTCCCCAGGGCTTTGACCGGCGTAGGGCCGACGCAGACTTCTTTACCGTCCAGATCGAATCGTTTGCCCAGGCTTTCGGCCCACAATTGCCGATACCAGTCGGACAAATCTTTCAGCGAATAGGAATAAGGCATCATCACGGAAATATGCTTGCCGCGCGTGTAGTAATGCCAATTGATCGCTGCATTCAGGGCTGCGGGGTTTTCGAAAAACGCCTCATTGCTGCATCGTTTATCCATTGCCCTGGCCCCGGCCAGCAGCGCATCGATATCAATGCCGCACACAGCCGCACTGAGCAGCCCGACGGGACTTAGCACGCTGAATCGTCCGCCTACGCCGTCCGGCACTTCAAGCGTTCGCAACCCCGCCGCATCGGCGATTTTGCGAAGGGTGCCCGATTTGGCATCCGCGGTGGCGATAACCTGTTTCTTCAGGCCATCGGGGCCGAGTTTTTTCTCGATCAACTCAAAAATCACCAGCATCTGGGCAGCGGTTTCGGCG
Source organism: Planctomycetota bacterium (assembly GCA_012519365.1). GTDB lineage: Bacteria > Planctomycetota > Phycisphaerae > Sedimentisphaerales > Anaerohalosphaeraceae > T3Sed10-213. The sequence goes on from JAAYQH010000474.1 coordinate 3,496, forward strand.
GTACGGCCGGACTTGCTGATGACGTTGAAAATAGTTTTGTCCAGTTTGTCGCCCACCCACTCAAGAAAACTGCCGAACTGATGCGGATCGACATTGTCGAACACAAACAAACGCGGGCCGTTGCGCTGCTTATCGTCCAGATTGTACATATAAGGATTCAGCGCCGTTTGCAGGGCGATATTGCCAAGCGCTGAACCGCCGATGCCCAACACAACAAAATTTTCACAATCCTGCCGAATAAACTGAGCCATCGTTTTGACTTGCTGAGGATAGGTTTCATTATACGGCAGGTCGCGGTAGGGGGTCTGGCCTGCGTTCCGCTGCCGGTTCAGTTCGACAATCCGCGGCGCGGTTGTTTGTGCCAGCTGCTCAAACTGCGATTTCGAGATTCCATGTTCCGGACCGATTACGTCAGAGGTTACGTTTTTGTAATACAAATGGATGCTGTTTTTTGTCACGTTCCTGTCTCCGCTAACGATTGTTTGAAGGGATGAACCGTCAGGGTCATCCTTGTGTTAACACAACTTGACGTCGCCCTGAAACACAGCCGGCGTTTTACCTGCCGATACGTTCCAGATTCGCGTATTTTACCAAGAGCGATTTTGTGTGTCCAGAATTGAATCGGACCACCACGATACTATCAGCTCCCATATCCAGATATTCTTTGACGCGTCCCAGACCGAATTTGCTGTGCTGAACCAGCTCATTGACGCGGAAAGTCCCTGGCCAAGAACCGGCCGCTGCGTTTGAAGGCCCCGAGGCGGACAGGGATGTCGGGTGTTCGTCGGTTCCCCAGTCCTCACTGAAATCACCGTTTTGCTCTCCTTCGAAACCGATTTCATACAAAAACGGCGACGGCGTGGACCGAATAAACTGCCCCCGCAAAACACGATGGCGAGCATAACTTAAATGCAGATACTTTCGGGCGCGAGTCATCCCGACAAACAGCAATCGGCGTTCTTCCTCGATGTCCTCTTTGCCGCCGTCCAGACTGCGTTCGTGGGGCAGGATTCCTTCTTCCAGGCCGATGATAAACACATAATCAAACTCCAGCCCCTTGGCCGCATGCAGCGTCATCAGCGAAATCCGCCCGGCTTGAGGATCATAAGCGTCTGTGTCGCTATAGAGCGCGATCGTCTGCATATAATCGATCAGGGAGGGGCTTTCCGTGTGACTGTCGTATTCCGCTGCGGCATTGATCAGTTCATTGACATTGTCGATAGCGCTTTGCGCGTCCCGGTCGGCGGTTTTCAGCGCATCGGCATACCCCGTCTCGGCAAACACACAATCCATCAGCGGACCGACGGGTCCGTTGATGTCCTGTCGAAATTTGTCAATCATTGCGGCGAATGCCTTTAACCGCTTCTGAGTGGGGTGATTGATAGCGGGTACCTGCTCGGCCTGTGCGGCCGCCTCGAGCAGACTGAGCCCCATTTTCCGGCCATAGTCCTCAAGTCGCTGAACCGAGGTTTTTCCAATGCCGCGTGGGTGCGTACCCACGGCTCGCTGAAAGGCGATGTCGTCTTTGGGGTTGACGATCAGTTTCAGATAGCTAAGCATATCACGGATTTCTTTACGGGCGTAAAACTCCACCCCTCGCACCACTTGATACGGCAAACGATCCCGAATCAGTGATTCTTCAATCGTTCGACTCATCGAGTTGACGCGAAAGAATACGGCGATTTCGTTGGGGTCAACGCCCTCATTGATCAGGGCCTTGATACGTTCAGCCACATGACGGGTTTCGTGGGCCTCATCTTCACAAGTTTGAATGACCACCGGTTCGCCGGCCGGTCGTGTGGCGATCAAGTCCTTATGTTTGCGCTGGGTGTTGACACGGATCAATCGGGAGGCTTTTTCCAGAATATTCGGCGTCGAACGAAAATTCTCTTCCAATTTGACCACCACCGCCTCCGGCCAGTCTTTCTCAAACGCCAGAATGTTTTGAATATCTGCACCGCGCCAGCGGTAAATCGACTGGTCGGGGTCGCCGGTCACGCAGATGTTTCGATGCGTTAACGCCAGTCCCTTGGCGATTTGATACTGGGCGTGGTTGGTGTCTTGGTATTCATCGACCAGCAGATAGCGGAAGCGATTGCTCAACTCCATCCGCACATCAGGATAATCCCGCAGAAGGAACGCCGTTTTTAACAGCAAATCGTCAAAATCCACCGCGTTATTCTGCCGTAACAGGGCCTGATATTTGGCGTAAATGCGGGCAGCGTATTTGCTGAAATAATCGTTTGCTCGGGCGGCAAAGGCTGTTTCGTCTTCCAGATCATTTTTGAGGTTAGAAATATAATCCAGCATTCGCGCCGGCGTAAAGTTGCCGGTATCAATCTGGCAGGCGGCAATGGCCTCTTTCATACACCGCTTTTGATCGTCGACGTCATAGATGGTGAAATTCTGTCCGATACCCGCCTGTTCGGCATAACGCCTGAGGATGCGAACACAAAGGGCGTGAAATGTGCTGACATAAACGCCTGCCGAGCAGGTGCTCTGTTCAACACGCAGGCGCATTTCCTCGGCGGCTTTATTGGTAAACGTTATCGCACAAATGTGATATGGCCGAACACCGGATTCAATCAGTGCCGCGATGCGACACGTAATCACCCGCGTTTTGCCGCTGCCCGGGCCGGCCAGGACCAAAAGCGGACCGGTTTTATGAAAAACCGCCTTCCGTTGAGATTCCGTGAGTTTGTCAATGGATACCGCTGAAGTCAAAGCTGTCTCCTTGTTATGTCTGAATCTTTATCAATTTTGCTGCTCCTGCTGCATCCGGCGCATTTCTTCAAAAAATCGCTCTTCCTGACGGCGGAGTTGTTCAAACAAGTCAGGCCGCTCGATCTGAATTCGTGCCAAAAGGTTCTGACGGAGACGCTGCGGATACATCGGGTCTTCCATGAAACTGACAAAAGCGCCGTATCGAAGTCGCTCCAGCGACGGCAGCCCGACGCGTCCCTGTTCAAATTGCCCCATTTCCTTCTGATACAGTTCATAGACCTCGCGGGCCAGATTTTCACGCCCGGCCGCCTCATCGTCTTCATAGAGGGCATAGCGAAAATAACTTTCTCGAAGTACCGATATAATAAATTCCATTGCATCCTGGATGCCGATGCTTTCCAGTTCTTGCTTGAGGCGATTGCGAACGAATGTTATCATCGGCACTTGGTATTCCGTACGCACAAACCCCTGCTCATCCATTCTGTGCTGCGTCTGAAGCTGACGATATATCTGGACTGCCTTTCGGGTATGGCCGGCCTGATAAAACATCAATACTGCGTTTTCGAGAAAGTTTTTGTGTCCGCCACGTACAGCCTTGGGGTTGCCGCCTTCAAATTCTTCATACTTCTGGATGATTTCCTGCCACACCCGATTGCAGACATCAAACATCCGCAGATCCGGCAATAAATACACTGCCGTGCCCCAATCTTTATCCTCCTCATAAAGCACAATTCGCCCCTGACGATAAAGCATCTGAAGGCTGTGAAAGACGATTCGGTCGGTGTTTTTCTCATCAATTCGATACTGATCCGGACGTCCGGCCACTTTCAACCCAAGAGCTCCCCAATAAATAGCATGGGCGGCCGGATGTTCCCAGTTCAGGGGATAGGTTTGATTCGGATCCTCAATATTTACAGGTCCGAATTGTTTATTCAGGTCGATCATAAAGTCAATATCAAACTTCCATTCATTGCGAAGCTTGAATGCCCGAGCAAAGTAATCCAATGTTTGCAGTGCCTTGCTGTCTCGCCAGTTATCAATAACCGCGAACGCCTCTTTCGAAAAACGGGCGGGATTCCGGCGCAGCGTCAAATAATTGTCCGCTACTTTGTCCCGATTTTCAAATGCCGGATCGGCTTGACGAAGTGCCGCCAGCAATTCGCCCACCTGCGGTTGAGTCAATGCCTCATCCAGTGTTTTCGGAGCCGCCGCGAGTTGTTCAAACAGGGCATTATCAGGCTCTTGCCCCAGGATCGCTCGCATCGACAATGCCAATTCCATTTTGTAATAACGATGGCAATCG
>JAAYQH010000475.1 GCA_012519365.1 Planctomycetota bacterium
ATTGTCTATGCGGTGGTCTCCAATGTATCGGTTGCTGCGATGTTTATGGCCGGCATTTTTCCGGGCATCCTTGTCGGTATCGCCATTATGATTGTTGGCGGCATTATCAGCCACATGCGAGACTACGGAACGCCGGAGAAGACCTCTGCATCGCGAATCGTCAAAACGTTCTTTGATGCGTTGCCCAGTTTGTTGCTGATCATCATCGTTATTGGTGGTATATTGTCGGGGTTTTTTTCTCCAACAGAGGCATCCGCCATTGCAGTGGCCTATGCATTGCTACTGTCAATGGTTTTTTATCAGGAAGTCAAGATCAAAGACTTGCCAAGAATTTTACTGCAGGGCGGCATTACCACCTCGGTGGTGATGTTATTGGTTGGCTGCAGTACCGCCATGAGTTGGATTTTGGCCTACGAAAACATCCCGCAATCGGTCAGTGCGGCAATGCTGACAATTTCCGATAACCGTATCGTCATCCTTATTATCATCAATATTCTCTTGTTGGTTGTCGGGACGTTTATGGATATGACGCCCGCTGTGCTGATCTTTACGCCTATTTTCCTGCCCGTCGTTATGGAGATGGGAATGCATCCGATTCATTTTGGTATTATGCTGATTGCCAATCTGTGTATCGGCATTTGTACGCCGCCGGTCGGAACGTGTCTGTTTATCGGCTGCGGCATCGGCAAGATCAGCATCGCCAAGGTATTGCCTGCAATGATTCCGTTCTTTATCGCAATGATTGCGGCAGTGATGGTTATTACCTATTGGGAGTCGCTCTCGATGTGGCTGCCCAATCTGCTGAACCTGATCGAAGGGTAGCTGAAAGGCCACGACCTATTCCACATCCGCATAAAAAAATATAAAAAAGTTGGGAGTTTACGCCATATGGCAAGGCATTCACGTCTTGAAACCTTAAGTCGAATGAAGCAAATTGGTCTGGTGCCTGTATTTTATCAAAGCGACCCCGAGGTCGCGATTCAAATCGCCAAGGCCTGTTACGCGGCCGGGGCTGCCGTGCTGGAGTTTACCAACCGAGGCGACAGGGCGGTGGGGGTATTTTGCCGGCTCGCTGAGTTTCGCGATGCCCAACAGCCCGATTTGGTGCTGGGGGTTGGTTCAATTGTCGACGCCCCCACGGCAGCGCTGTATATTTCCGCCGGTGCAGATTTTGTCGTCGGGCCGATCCTGGATGAACAGACAGCGATTCTGTGCAACACTCGCAAGATCCCCTATTGTCCCGGTTGCGGCTCAGCCTCGGAAATTCACCGCGCCCATCAACTCGGCGTTGAGATCTGCAAGGTCTTTCCCGGCGGCTGTGTCGGCGGCCCGGCCTTTGTCAAATCTATCAAAGGACCGATGCCCTGGACGGACATCATGCCCACCGGCGGGGTCTGTCCGACTGAAGAAAGCCTGACCGAATGGCTTTCGGCCGGTGCTGCCTGCATCGGAATGGGCAGCAACCTGATTACAAAAGACCTGGTACAACAGAAAAACTTTGAGCAATTGACCCATCACGTTCGTCAAACACTGGACCGCATCGCACGTATTCGTGCAGCACAGAAAACATAAACAAACAGCCACACACGTCCTATCGGCGGAAAATAAAGATGATGACCAAGACAACCATTGTCGTTACGCTTGGCCCGGCAACGGCCTCGGAGGATATGATAAAAGCACTGATTGACCGGCGTGTCACTGTGTTTCGGCTCAATTTCTCTCACGGCAGTTTTGATTCGCATCAGGCCACTCTTGACACGATTCGCCGTCTCAGTCAGCAGGTGCCGTGGGCGGTGTGCGTGATGGGGGATTTGTGCGGGCCCAAAATTCGTGCTGCCCATATTGAGCCGCCAGGGCAGCTTGAAATCGGCGAGGAGGTCGTTATTCGTGCCGACAGTGAACCGGGCACACCCCATGCCTTTGGACTTACCGAACCCCGGCTGGTAAAAGATGTCCAAATCGGCCAGCGGATTTTGATTGACGACGGTACTATTCGCCTTGTTGTAGCGGACAAACAGCCCAACCGTCTGATTTGTACCGTCCAGGTCGGCGGGACTATCTCAACCGGCAAGGGCATCAATTTGCCCGATTCAGATTTGCGTCTGCCCGCCATTACCGAGAGGGATTGGACATATGTTGACTGGGCGATTCAAAATGATCTGGATTATCTGGCTTTGAGTTTTGTGCAGCGCGCCGACGAAATTCACACCTTGCGCGATAGATTGACCCGGCACAACAGCCCCATTCGCATTGTTGCTAAGATCGAAAAGCCCCAGGCGATGGACAATCTCGAATCCATTCTGCACGCCTCGGACGCCTTGCTGGCGGCACGCGGCGATTTGGGGGTGGAAATGGATTTGGCGCAGGTGCCGCTGGCTCAGAAGAAAATGACCGCTCTGTGCCGACGTTTCGGAAAACCCATCATTGTGGCCACCCAAGTCTTGCAGTCGATGATTCATAATCCTGTTCCGACACGCGCAGAGGCATCGGATGTCGCCAACGCGGTGATGGACTATGCCGATGCGGTGATGCTCTCAGGCGAAACCGCCGTCGGTGATTGGCCGATTCAGGCCGTGCAGTTTTTGGCACATGCCTGTCAGGTCACCGAACGCTACCTTGATCAAACCACCGAACTGCGCCCGGTAATCGAAACCCAGCCGGAATTACAGGACCGAGAAGCACTGGCTCGTTCG
>JAAYQH010000476.1 GCA_012519365.1 Planctomycetota bacterium
CCCGCCGACATCCTGCCGCTGATTGCGCCTATTCTGGCCGATGAGGCGGACGTGGTCTATGGCAATCGGTTTGATAAGATCGAGTATCGTATGCCGTTTGTCCGGCGAATCGGCAATCGCAGCTTTACCTGGCTGATGCGGGTATTGACGGGCTGGCCGTTGCGGGACAGTCAGCCGGGCATATTTGCGGTGAGCAAAGATTATCTGAAGGTCTTTTATATCCCCGGCGATTATAACTATACGCAACAGATTCTATTGGACGCGTACCATAAAGGGATGCGATTCGCGCATGTGCCGGTGTCGTTTCGTCGGCGGACGACAGGCCGGTCATTTGTCTCGCTGAAGTACCCGTTTAAGGTACTGCCGCAATTGCTGATGGTTCTAATCAGCGTCAAGCCGTTCAAGATATTTGGGCCGATCGGCGGAGTTTTTTTGGCCGCGGCGGTGCTGATCGCTGTACTGGAGATGGCCCTATGGCTAAGCGGGCACTTGACCAAACCGATCGAGCATGTGAATTTTGTGATGGGGTTTGGCTTGTTCGGCTTGCAGACGTTGTTTTTTGGGCTGCTGGCGGAGTTGATTGTTCGACAAAACAAGCGGTAACCCTAACCATCTAAACAGCCTGTTGGACCTATCGCCTGTTGTGAGCCTGGACCATAAATATCTGCGTTATCTGTTCAAAGCGGCGGTGTTTACGGCGTGCATGGTGTATTTGGTCCGGTGCGCAGCGAAGCTGGAGCTGTCGCAGCTTCGATTGATTTTATTGCCGGCGGCGTTGGGGTGCGGGGTGTTGTATTTTTTTTGCACGCTGCTGATGGCCCAGGCGTGGCGGTTGATTGTGTTGTCGTTTCATCCGAGCCGCCTTTCCTTTGCCCAGCTGGCAGCGGTACATCTCCGGTCATCGCTGGCCAAATATATCCCCTCCAATGTGATGCACTATGCAGCACGACATTATATGTGTCGGGAGTTGGGCGTCTCTCAAAAGACGGTGCTGGTCGGCAACTTGTTCGAGATTGCAGTGATGTTGGCCGCGGCGCTGGCTCTGCTGGCGGGCTTTGTGGTCGTCGAGCCTGCCCTGTTGCCAGAGGCAGTCGGCATCCATCGACTCTTTTTGCGTATCACGGTCTTGGCTGCGGCAGTGGGCTTGGCGGGAGTGCTGGCAGCAGCGGCAGTACGGCTCAAAGCGAGGCAATCGGAGACTCATCGTTTCTCGGTGAAAGGCCTGGCGGCGGTGTTTGTGCTGGATGTGGTGTTTTTGCCGCTGACAGGGGTGGTGCTGAGCGTATTGCTGTGGGCGATGCGAGCCGGCATTGCGTTTGACGGCAGGCTGGTGGTGCAGATTGTGTTCGCGTATATCTGTGCCTGGACGCTGGGCTTTGTAACGCCCGGAGCACCGGGGGGATTAGGGGTGCGGGAAGCGACGCTGACGGCGATCCTCGGCCCTGCGATCGGACACGATACGGCCCTGCTGGGGGCACTTTTGTTTCGGCTGTGCACGGTGTTTGGCGAGGTGCTTGGGTATGGCTTTGCGGTGTATCTGGAGCGATGCCGGTTGCGGCCCCTTGAACACCGCCTGGACTAAGATGCTCTTGGCACGTCAATGTTTTTTCCTGACTGAGGCGGGGTGGGAGCGGGCAGTTTGTCGGTGAGGGAGCACCCGGCAAAGACTCATCGAAAACAGCACCGCCAGCACCGGCAGCATCGGTTGATTGTAGCGGGGGATGTTGTGTGAAAAGAACGCATTGAGGCCAAAGAGATACACACACAACAGCGTTACGCCGAACAGTTCCCATTGCCGAGTGCGAAAACTCCGGACAACCCAGAAAAACAGACTTGCAAAATACAGCAGACTCACAACAAGGATACTTCGCAGCAGAATCTCGAAGGGGGCACTGACCAGATAGCCCTGCTCAAAAAACATCCCCCGCCAGGCAAATGGCAGTGTGGCGGCCAGATGACGAAATGGATGGCGCAAAATCTCGCGGATGGCTCGCTGTTGGATGATTTTGTCACGAAGAGAGGGGTTTTCAAATTGCTCGTCCGGCTCGATAAAATGGGTCAGGGCCTTGGCCACGGCATAATAGCCTTCAGGATTGCTGCGGTGCAGTTTGAGCCAGCGGCGTTGCTCCTGCATGACCTGCATGGCCTTTTTTTGAAAGAACGGATCGGGTGTCCACCACACAAACGCGCCAAGGTATTCATCGGCAGTCATTTTGTTGTATTCGGCACGAATGGCCATCACATCGCCGGCACGGTCGGTAATGTAAAATCGCCCGAAGTGCCGCCCGTTGCGCATCATCCATGCACCGGTGGGAACGATATAGCCAGCCCCCAGCAAGATCAGACACAAGAGAAACTGTTTTTTCTCGAAGACTCGACATTTGAGCAGATAAATCATCAGTCCGATCAGCACGACGATAAAGTACTGAAAAATTGCGTTGGTCAAGACCAGCCCGCTTAGCACCAGGCCGAGCAAGCCAAACATCAGCGGCTTTCGGGTGCGCAGGGCGAAAACCAGCACCACCGCCACCCCTAACAGAACCACTCCCATAAACAACTCACGGAACAGTGAATTCATCGTGAGGATGGAGGCCTGGCTGAACCCGACCAGCAGCATCGCTATATAACTGGAGGTCAGCCGGCCAGTCAGCAGAAATGTCAGCAGCCACGCCCCGATTGCCGCGACAGGCAGCAAGGGCATTTGCAGTTTGCGCAGCAGTGTGGCGCTTTGCTCTTTGGTAAAATCAGCCAGCTCGACTTTTTGCAGGTCGGGGCAAAATCGCATCATGAATGCCAGGTAAGCCGGAAAGCCCGGCTCACGTCGATTGCCCAGCCGCGGCGGTTCAGTAAAACTTTCGGAAATCACGCCGTGATGATAAAGGTGGTAGGCCATTCTCGCGTAGGCGCTGGCGTCCTGAAAATCGGGGATGGCGGCGGTGCTGAGATTTTCATTGGCCGTCCAGAGCACACAGCCGGAAAGGATCGCGAGAATAAAAACGTGCAAGAAAACATGCGGCGGAAGTTTTCTTTGAGCGGCATCTTTGCTCATAGCAACGATTCCCCTTTACTCGTTATGAACTTTCTGTTGCGACAATGTCTGGGCGATAGACGTTGAAAACGGCGGTCGCAGAATGCCATGTTCGGTAATAAATGCGGTAATGTTTTGTGCGTCGGTCACATCGAAGGCCGGGTTATAGACCTCCGCCTGCGGCGGTGTGATCTGTTTGTCGTTCAGGCAGCGGATTTCATCGGCGTGGCGTTGCTCGATGGGGATGGCTGAACCTGCGGCTATACTCAGATCGAAGGTGCTCGAGGGAGCGGCGACGTAAAAGGGGACGCCGAAATGGCGCGCAAGGATACTTAGCCCGAGTGTGCCGATCTTGTTGGCGGTATCGCCATTGGCGGCAATGCGGTCGGCGCCGACGAATACGGCCTGGATACGTCCGGCCTGCATCAGAGTCGCGGCCATCGAATCGCACACGACCACGGTCCTGATGCCCGCCTGGGTCAGCTCCCAGGCCGTCAGGCGTGCACCCTGCAGCAGGGGACGGGTTTCATCGGCATAGACGGTAAACCGGATGCCCTGACGGTGTGCCAGATAGAGCGGCGCCAGCGCCGTGCCGATACCTGTCGTGGCCAGCGCTCCGGCATTGCAATGCGTCAAGACCGCCCCGCCGTCCGGGACAAGCGGCACGCCGTGACGCCCGATATCCCGGCACATCTGCTGTTCTTGACAGTTGATGGCATTCGCTTCGTTCAGCAGAGCGACTTTGAGTTGCGCCGTTGAGCCCTCGAAGGTCTGAGCGAGGTCTCTGATACGGTTCAACGCCGTAAACAGATTGACCGCAGTCGGACGGCTGGCAGCCAGATACAAGGCCGTCTGGGCCGTCAGGGCCTTGGATTCCTCCAGCGGCGCATCGGCCGGCTTATTGCGCAGGGCCAGACATACACCATAGGCCGCCGCCACACCGATGGCCGGCGCACCGCGCACCGCCAGCGTACGAATGGCCTCGTACACCTGATGCGGCGTTTGGCACTCCAGCCGCTCGACACATTCCGGTAACAGCCGCTGGTCGAGCAGGTCTAGCACGCCGTCGGGGCCGCCGGTCCATTTGACTGTTTCAACCTGAACCATAGGAGCGTTAATACACAATGGCGGCATAGCCGACGGCCTCATCGCTGCTCTGGTGGAAGCGTTCCCACAGCACCTCGTTGCTGGTGGTATGGGCCAGTAGAACGCCGCGTGTCCGCCCCATCGCACTGACTGCCGCAATCAATGCGGCCGCCGCGGCCGGGCCGCAGGCGTTGCCTTTTTGCATGGCCTCGCTAACGATTTTGTCGGCCTCCATGCGTACCGCCAGGTCGATAAACCGCATATCATTGACCTCGCTGGCCCATTGCAAGGCCGCCGGTCCGACGCCTTCGGGACAGAATCCATACCGGGGGCCGTAATGGGTCAAGTCGGTTGAGGCCATGCAGACGACCCGCTTATCTTTGAGCTGGACCAGCAGGTCTCCGATCCGTGTGCCGAACCGCACGTCAAAACCGGTAACCGGCACGATAATCGGCACAATTTTGGCTTTGGGAAATAAATACTGGATAAAGGGCACCTGCACTTCGATGCTGTGTTCGTCGCGATGGGCGTCCCGATCGGAACAGCCGCCCAGGTCCAGAATATCAGCGGCAAGAATCTCATCGACCGGAATCAGCCCCAGCGGCGTCTGCCAGGCGCCCCGGTCATAGACCGCCGGCACACTGCCAAAATAACGATGGGCGGCTCCAAAAATCACAAAGGTATCCACTGCGGGGTTGGTCTGACGAATGGCCTCAAAGGCCAACGCCGCCACGTGACCGCTGAAAATCCATCCGGCATGGGGGACGATCGCACCTACCACGGGCGAAGGTAATTGCACAGACAGCGGTTCGCTCGGCAGGCATTGACGAATCTCCTCAAGACATTCGGCCGCTGACGCTCCATAGAACTGACCGGCAACAGCAGGGGGTCGAATGGCCATCTTCAATTTCCCTTTCAGCTTATCGTCTTGCATTATAACCTCCCGCACTTTAATATTATTTGGATTGAGCTTGCGTGTTTACTATTGTACCCAAAAGGAAAGGAAAAGACAATGCCGACAGGCGGAAAAAAGGCACAGGTGGCTATCGTGATGGGGTCGGACAGCGATTTGCCGACAATGCAGAGTTGTATTGACCAATTGAAAGCCTTCGGCATTGACCCGATAGTGCGTATTTTGTCGGCCCATCGAACGCCGAACGCGGCGATGGAATTTGCCGCAACTGCTTGCGATAACGGAATTAAGGTAATTATTGCCGCGGCGGGGATGGCGGCACACCTCGCCGGCGCAATGGCGGCACATTCGCAATTGCCGATTATCGGCGTCCCGATGCAGGCCAAGGAAGGACCATGCGGGCTGGATGCGCTGCTCAGCACCGTGCAGATGCCGCCGGGGATGCCGGTCGCGGCGATGGCAATTGGCAAGGCGGGGGCGAAAAATGCGGCCATCCTGGCGGTTCAGATTTTGGCGCTGTCAGATGCCGATCTGGCAGGTCGATTGAAGGATTTCCGAAAAGCCCAGACCGAAGCCGTCCTGAGAAAAGACGCCGAGCTGAACGTGTAAAGCGAAGGAAATAAAAGGTCTTTTAAGGGTCTTTTTAAAAAACTAACCGATTTTAGGCCGCAAGGAGTTTTTCCAAACGGCAGAATAACCGGTTTTTCTTGGCAAATTAGGAATTCCTCTGATTCTGTATCCACGATCTACAGAAGAATTGCCGCAATTACTTACAACGGGTATAATTCCATCATAGTGCGGTTTCCAGTTCGTTCAGCAGCTCCAGGTAAATTCGGGCCGCGTCAACAACTTGAGAAAATCGAACGGATTCGTCGCGGGTGTGGGCCTGGGTCAGTTGGCCGGGACCGAGGATGATGGGTTTGCAGCCAGCCTCGCGAAGGAGATTGGCGTCGGAATGGCTCTTGAAAGATTCCGGCTGCCAGTCCAGCTTGAGTCGGTCGTACACGGCCTCCAGGGCCTCGGGCAAGAGGCCGGCATCTTTAAGCCGATAGCCTTTGGTGATAATTGGAAACTGGATGGAATAATCGGTTACACTGCTGCCGGTCAGACACTCAGCAGCAACCGCCTCGAGTTTTTTCGCAAAGCGATGGGCATGAGTCGTCGGCGGAATATGCACATCCAGTCCGGCCTCGCAACTGCCGGGCACAGCAAAGCCGGACTCGGAGCTGTGAATGTCCCGAATGTTTAAAATGGCCTCGGGATGGTCGGCCTCCATGAGTCCACCCAGCCTCAGCAGCATCCTCAGCATCGCCATAATCGCATTATATTCGCGTCCGGCCATCGAGGCATGCCGACGTGTCCCCACGGCCTGCACCAGCATTTCAATGTAGCCGTAATGGGCCAGGCACGGCATCAATTCGGTCGGCTCGCCAACAATGGCCCAGGGAAAAGAGCGTGCCTCAAGAAGGGCCGCGGTGCCGTCGCCGGATTCTTCCTCGCCAACCACTAAAAACAACGCCGTCCGTTCCGGTCGGCCGCCGGCCTGGACATAGGAAACGAACGCCTCGATCATGGCCGCACAGCCGGCTTTCATATCTGCGGTGCCCAGACCATAAATCCAGCCGCGTTTTTCGCGATATTCATAGCGTTCGATGTCAAAGGCCGGGACGGTATCGATGTGGCCGATAAAGGCGACCTCCGGGCGGGCATCGGAAAACACCACCTCAATGTTGCGCCGCCCTTCGCTGACTTCGCGCTGGGTAACGGGTAAATCCTTATCGTATAGATAGCCAGCCAGAAATTCGGTGATCTCTTCCTCTTTGCCGGACGGGCTGTAGATATCGACCATGTCCTGCACGAGGGTTTTCAGGCGCGCGCGA
>JAAYQH010000477.1 GCA_012519365.1 Planctomycetota bacterium
CGACCAGCCGCGTTCACGAAACGCGTTGCTTCGGCACCTCAGCGAACAAACCGGCCGAACTCGCGAAACCATTCGCCTTGTCCTGAAGCAAATGGAACAGCAGCACGGCCCCTGCGAGACATTGCCGCCGTCCCGCGGGCGCCTCAGCCCCCGCGAAGCCGCCCAAATTTACAAGCTCCGCCGCCAGGGGGTGCGGATGTGTGAACTGGTCGAGCGGTTCAATAAAAGCCGCAGCTCCCTCTATCGCATCATCAATCAGCATCGCGCCCGCGAGTTGCTCACCCGAAAAATCGATTATATCGACAGTCCCGCCTTCAGTGCCCAGGACGCCGAGTCCCGCCTGCTCCACCCCCCGCTGGAGACATTGCTGGTCAATTCCCAGCAACCCGGCGGCACCCTGAGCCGCGATCAGGAAGCGACGTTATTTTGCCGGTATAATTATCTAAAATACCTGGCCGCACGCGAACGCGACAAACTCCGCCCCAAACAGCCCGCCGTGGCCCGCTTACGGCGGATCGAAGCCCTTCTCGAGCAGGCCGACCGCGTCAAACAGCATATCATCGGCGCCAACATGCCGCTGGTGGTCAGCATTGCCGGTCGCCATCTCTCGGCCGGTCTGACCATCAACGAACTGATTGGCGAAGGTACGCTCTCTCTGATGGCGGCGGTGGAAAAATTCGATTATACCCGCGGCTACCGCTTTAGCACCTATGCCGGCTGGGCCATCGCCAAAGATTTTGCCCGCAGGATTCCCGCCGAGGCCAAACGCCCCGACCGCGCCGGCTGTTCGGATATCGACGGCCTGCCCCACGATTTTCGTCTCGGCAATCTGCCCGACATTGCCGCCGTCGAACAGGCCCAGCACGACTTAATCAGCGTCATCAACAGCAATCTCGACCCGCGCGAACGCTTTATTATTCTCAATCATTACCCCCTTGATACCGGCGTCATCAAGAAAAAACCCATGACCCTCAAACAAATCGGCGAGGAATTGGGACTGACCAAAGAGCGTGTCCGCCAAATTGAACTGCAAGCTATCCAAAAACTCCGACACAGCCTCAGCCCCGAACAATTCGACCTTCTGACCGGCTAAGACCCAACGCCCCTGCAACCCGCTTTCGCTTAGAGTATCAGCATCGCATCGCCATAGGAATAAAAGCGATAGTGTTGGGCAATGGCATGGTGATAGGCCCCCAGTACCCGCTCCAACCCCGCAAACGCTGCCACCAGCGCCAGTAGTGTCGATCGCGGCAGGTGAAAATTGGTCACCATCCCGTCGATCGCCTTGAATCGATAACCCGGCATAATAAACAGCCGCGTCCGTCCCGACGCCGAGGCCACTATGCCGCGCTCATCGGCTGCGCTTTCAAGCGTCCGAACACTGGTCGTGCCTATGGCAATCACGCGTCCGCCTTCCTGACGGGCGACATTGATCGTCGCGGCCGCCTCAGCCCCGATCTGATAATACTCCTCGTGCATCGGATGCGCCTCAAGGGTATCAGTCTGAACAGGGCGAAACGTCCCAATCCCGACGTGCAGCGTCACATACGCCAATCGCACCCCTTTCGCCGCGATACATTCCAGCAGGGCCTTGTCAAAATGCAGACCCGCCGTCGGCGCTGCCACCGCACCGGGTTGTTCAGCATAGACCGTCTGGTATCGCCGCAAATCCTCGTGCAGCTCGTCACCGCCGGCGGCACGTTTAATATACGGCGGCAGGGGCGCAAAACCAATCCGCCCAAGAAGCACCGCTGCATCCGGCAGCGGCTCACACATCGGTCTTATCTGCCATAGCCCCTCCCTGAGCCGCTCGCAGGCAGTGGCCTCAAACGCTGCCCGGCCGTCCCGATCCAGCAAAATCAACGTATCGCCCGGCCGAATCTTGCGGGCATTTTTAAGCAGCACCTGCCAGTGACCATCGGCCTGTTGGGATACAAACAACCCCTCCAGCCGTGCGCCGGTGCGCTTTTGCGCATAAAACCGAGCCGGCAGCACCTTCGTATTGTTCAGCACCAGGCAATCGCCTGCCCGCAAATACGCCGGCAAGTCGGTAAACATTTGGTCGTGTATCACCCCGTCTGCGCGGCCCAACACCAGCAGCCGCGAGGCCCCGCGTTTGTCAGCCGGCTTCTGAGCGATCAACTCCTCCGGCAGCGTATAATCCAACAGTTCGGTTCTCA
>JAAYQH010000478.1 GCA_012519365.1 Planctomycetota bacterium
ATCATCGTCAGGTACAATCGCACCCCTTTGAGGTTTTGTCCATTCTCGATGAACATATAGGCGGCTTGAAGATTGGCCCGCAGATTTTGATGGCTCAGCCGCTCTTTCATCACCAACGCAACCGTTGACTCATCGATAAAGTGCGGTTTTGCATAGATCGCCACATCCACTTCGCGGCCCGGGTCGCACGTAGCCAGAACGCCAATGCCCGAGGCGTTTTTGAAATACTCCGCCAGATTCATTGTATTATACCCCTAAAAGGTCTTTTATCCGTCAACGGTCAGCCTTGTTTGCTTTGCCGTGTTGCTACCCGATAGTTTCGGTCTTGTCAAGCGTTGAATTTTGTCTATAATAAGATTCACGTCGCAAGAACCTATATCAACGGATCGCAGGCGACCTTGCCCCAGCGGTCATCACTTAATGAACGAGGGACTATTATGGCGGCACCTGAGTCTTTGCGCTATGACATTTCTGTGATTCGTCCGGCCGTGACGCACGACGAGATTACCTTTCGCGGCCAAGACCTTCCCCCCAAGGAACGTGCCAAGGTCAAAAAGGCTCTGCGTACGCTGCACTCGCTGGAAATTATGGCAACAAACACCTATCGCTTTCAGATTTCCCGTCGAAACGACGCCCTTGACCGGGATTTGATTGCGGCGATGTGCAACGAAATGACGCATATGCAGGATTTTGCCGTCAAACTGTACGAATACGGCCTGCGACCGAGTCTGTTTCGCTGGGCATGGTGGCTGGTGGGTTTCGGGTTTGGTTTCGGTTCGCGTCTTTTGGGCCGAAAAGCGATCCTCAAAATCGGTGTGCTGGTCGAAACCAAAGCAGTGCATCATTACGACGAATTGCTCAACGCCGCAGAGTGGGACCAAGCAACCCGTCGCGTCATTGAAAAGGATCAGGCCGACGAGGGCGGCCATATTCAAACATGGTCGCGGTATCTGAGCGAACTGTCCTGAACCGCTCCAGTGCGGAAAGGAACCGGCGATGAAATTCAACTCAGCCAGGGACATCTTGATATTTGCGTTGGCTAAAGAAAAGGCCGCAATCCAGTTTTATAAAAAACTTGCCGAGATGGTACAAAAGACTGACACGGCGATGATTTTTGAAAGCCTGGCCCGTCGTGAGCAGGGGCATCTTGAGGCGGTTCGAACGGAACTGTTCAAACTGGGGTATACGCTGGACGAAAACGCCGAAAAAGCCGGCGATGGCCCTGAGCCCACTATCGAGCTGGACGAATCTGACGAGCCTGTTACCTATCTTGACGCCCTTCGTGTGGGTGTCCAGAAAGAGCGATCGTCATTTAATCTGTACGCCGAATTGATGGTCCGGTCGAAAGACCTTGAGTCCAGAAAGATGTTCTTGGAACTGGCTGAAGAAGAAATGCGTCACGTGCTTCAGTTGGAACACGAAATTGAACTCATGACCGGCCCCCATCGTCCTTAAGGCGCCGTGCCTGAAAGCGATAAAAACCAGCAGAGAGATGTTGAGAAACACATTAAGAAACGCGTAAAACCGCCGTGATGACGGTTTGGAAGGGTCAAAAAGTCGTTACCTTTAAGGAGTATGCCGATGAAACGCGCACATTACGGAATAGCGAGAGGATTTGCCTGTTTGTTTTTGCTCTGTATCGGCTGGGTTGCGGCACAGGATTGGCCTCAATGGCGCGGCCCCAACAGGGACGGCAAGACCGAGGGATTTCTCGCGCCGGCCAAGTGGCCCGCGACCCTGACAGAAAAGTGGAGACTGACCGTCGGTGAAGGCGATGCCACGCCGGCCTTGGTGGGCGGCAAGCTGTATCTGTTTACGCGTCAGGGTGATCAAGAGGTCGCCTGGTGTCTGGATGCGGCTACCGCAGAGGTACTCTGGAAAGACCAATACGAAGCCCAGGCCGTAACCGGTGCTGCTGCACGACACCCCGGGCCGAGAAGTTCGCCGGCAGTGGTCGATGGTAAGGTCGTTACCCTCGGCGTCGGCGGGGTGTTGTCCTGTTTGGATGCTGAAACCGGCAAGGTACTGTGGCGCAACGACCCGTTTCCGCGAATTGCCCCCCGGTTTTTTACCAGTATGTCGCCGATGTTTGTCGATGGACTGGTCATTGCACATCTTGGCGGAGAAGGAAACGGGGCGATTCTGGCGTATAATGCCGACGACGGCTCGGAAAAATGGCGATGGAACGAAGAAGGGCCGGCATATGCTTCGCCTGTGCTGATGCATGTTGACGGCGTTGCTCAGATTATCACGCTGACCGAAAAAAGCGTTGTCGGGATTGCCGCGGCCGATGGCTCGCTTTTGTGGCGGTTACCGTTTGTCCCTTCCGGCAGGGCCTACAACGCGGCAACACCGATTGTTGACGGCCGGACGGTCATCTATACCGGGGCCGGACGCGGCACATTTGCTGTCAAGATTCAAAAACAAGACGATACCTTTACCGCCGAACAACTGTGGGCCAATCCGGAATTGGCTCCCCAGTACAACAGTCCGGTCCTTCGGGCCGGACGGCTTTTCGGGCTGAGCGACAAAGGCAATCTGTTTTGTCTGAATGCCGAGACGGGACAACGCTGTTGGGTGGATTCCGCAACGCTGGACCGCAACGGTTTCGGGCCGATTGTGGATGCCGGCTCTGTCCTGATGGTGCTACCCAGCAATGCGGACCTGATTGTGTTTGAGCCTGACGACAAATCCTTCAAAGAATTGACCCGAATAAAGGTCTCTGAGGCGTCGATTTATGCCCACCCCGTGTTGTCAGGCAAGTGGATCTTTATCAAAGATCAGCAGACCATCACGCTGTATGAATTGGAGTAAAAAACGGGCAGCTTCAAGTTGCCTGCGCACAACGTCGTTGCGGTAAAAGGCAAGAGACAGACCCGCTGACGCCTGCTCCAGCCGCAGGATTGGCGACATATAAAAAAGGCTGCGCTTCGAAGTGAGTCGCAGCCTTTTTGAGTTCGATGGTGTTCGTACGGGAGGGACTTAGAAGGTTAGGCCGATGCCGCTTGCCACCCCCCAGGCTTTGCCTGTTGTGGAATATTCTACCGTCCATTTGCAGTTTTGGCCCAGCTCGAAAATAGAGCCAATAAAGGCGCCCCAATTTTGATCGGCTCGAATATCCGATTTCTCTCTATATATATAAGCAATCGCATCACTCGTGGCTGTGTATTTATTTTCA
>JAAYQH010000479.1 GCA_012519365.1 Planctomycetota bacterium
GCCCGCCGACCAGCACGATATAATCACCGCTGCGAGCCTTCTTAAAGCATTTATCACGAGGCATAATGCCGACGCTGCCGCAAAAAACCAGCGGATTGGCCAGATAGCGATGATCAAAATAAATCGCCCCATTGACCGTCGGAATCCCCATCCGGTTGCCATAATCCCGAACGCCGGCGACGACGCCCTTCATTACCCGTCGCGGATGAAGCACTCCCTTGGGTACATCTTGAATCTTCATCTCCGGCAAACCAAAACAAAACACATCGGTATTGGCGATTGGTTTGGCTCCCAGCCCCGTTCCCATCGAATCACGGATAACCCCGCCGATGCCGGTGGCCGCGCCGCCGTACGGGTCCAGTGCCGAGGGGCGATTGTGCGTCTCGACCTTAAAACAAAGCGCTGCCTCGTCATCGAATTCAATCACGCCGGCATTGTCGGCAAAGACTGAAATACACCAGTCTTTATTAAGATCCTGGGTCGCCTTAAAAACCGTCTCCTTGAGCAGGTTCTCAAAACGAAACGCCTTGCCGTCCAATTCCATATCCACACTGCTCTTGAGCGTCTTATGCACACAGTGTTCGCTCCAGGTCTGGGCCAGCGTCTCCAGTTCCACATCCGTCGGCTCCCGACCTATCGTGCGATAATAGGTCTGGATCGTCTGCATCTCACGAAGATTCAGAAATAAATCCCTGTCTTTACTCAGTTGCAGCAGCGCCTCATCGTCCAGATCGCGAATAGGGATTTCAATCAGTTTTAATTCGTACGGCCGAGTGTGCGGACTGGGCGGCTCGGCGTCGGCACCGAAAATCACTTCTTCGATGCAGTCATTGGCCAGCACACGCCGGACAATAATATCCCGCTGCTCCGGCGTCAGCTGTCCGAACAGAACGAACTTGCGGGCCGTCCGCACCGACTCGACCGCACCGGCGCCCATATCCTTCAACGCCGCACGCACTGACTCGGCAACCGGGTCCGTCACGCCGCTCTTCAAATGCACCTCGATCAGCGTCATTGGCTGCTGATCGTCCTGAATATCCCGCCGTCCAATCGTGAACTCCTGACAGACCGGATCCGTCAGCAATTCACGACCTACGCGCCCGGCAAACACTTCGTCAAAGTCCGCCTCGATCAGATACACCCGCGTCGCTTGCACCGCTTCAACAGAATCGATGCCGAGCTGCCGAATATCCTCCAGCACTGCCTTGCCGTGCACATCTGCAAACCCCGCCTTCGGGGCCACCTCAAACCGCCATTGTCTCACAAGTCATTCCTTTTCCAATACTTAGTTATGCCTCAGCGGGGCGTTAAGCCACTTGGCACAGAAACGCGTGCCCCCGCAACGTTTTGTCAAAATCTAACGCCCAAACGGGGCGTTAAATCATTTAGCCGGGGCCGTAAGCCCCCGGAAAGTATTTCCATAAACCCAAGCCCCGAAGGGGCGGCAGTATTCAAACTGTCGCCCCGCCGGCGCCTTTCATAATACACACCCCTGACCCGCAGGCTTACGCCTACGGCTAACTTAATACCTGAAACCGAATATTTTACACCAGACCAAGCCGTTTCTCAAACAAAACCAATAACAAAAGCCGAGTTGCGCAAGCGGCCGAAACGTTTTTTCAAATTCTAATGCCCAAACGGAGCGTTTAGTCATTTAGCCGGGGGCGTAAGCCCCCGGAAAGTATTTCCCCTTACCCCACTCCCAGCCCGCCGGCTTGGGCTAAGATACACTGACCCTTCTTCAACAGAAAATAACACACAACGGGAAAAAAGAAATCAAGAGGCACATTAAACCCACAATATATACTTACCAATTAAGCAATACACTTAAACCATTGGTAATAGCTTGCCAAAACATAATCTTCCCTTTTTTATCAAAACAGCTCCTTCTTTTCCAATTTGTATTCAATCAGCCGTTCGCGTTTTTTTCGGGCGGCCTCGAGGAGTTTTTGAAGTTGCTCTTCGTCGCCCCGCTCAAGGGCATCATAAAACCGCTCCAACTCAACGACCAATTTTGAGATCCCCCGCAGACAGCCCTGCTTGTTGGTCAGCAGGATATCCGTCCAGATATTAGCCGGGCCGGACGCCACGCGCGATGTATCAATAAACCCCGTGCCGGCAAGGTACAAATCCTCTAACCGATTGGCGTTGACCAGCGATGCGGCCGTAATGTGCGGCAAATGACTGACCATCGCCAGGATGCGGTCGTGAGCGGCCGGGCTCATCACCTCCACTGTGCAGCCCAGTCTTTCCCAAAACAACCGCACAGCCGCCACCGCCGCAGGGTCGGTTGTCTGGGTTTGCGTCATAATACACTTGGCACCGGGCAACAAGTCATCCCGCGCAAAATCCAGCCCCTGCTTCTCAGAACCGGCAATAGGGTGAGAACCGACAAACTTGACCCGCTTCGGCAGCAATCGAGACGCCCACTGATGAACGATGCGTTTGGTCGAACCGACATCCGTAACGACGGCCCCTTCTTTTAAATAAGGTGCCATCTGCCGAAAATAGCCCTCAAACGTCCGTATCGGCGAAGCCAGCACCACCAAATCGGCCTCCTCCACGCAGGTCTGAACGGTCTCGGCCACGCTGTCCACAATGCCTTGTTCAGCGGCCTTGCGACGCGTCGATTCCCGATGAGAATGCCCCACAACCCGAGTCCCCGACATCGCCCGACGAATCGACAACGACACACTGGCACCCAACAACCCCAGACCAATAACCGAAATTTGCTTAAACGTATTCATAAAAAATGCTCTTTGTACGCCGGCCCCGAGCTGACACGTAACGGCCCTAAAACCAGTTTCAAACCGATGATACGAGGTCTTGACAGGCTACTTAGCAGACAGACCGATGTCAATTTTTTTCTTGGTTCTTGTCCGTTTTTATGGTAAGCTGTGAAACGTTATATCTATCAACAGAGCAACGGACAATGCTGAAGCTGCGCATAGAAATTGAAAAATTCTGGAACATTGCAACATCATCCGGAATCTTTTTTTGAATTGTAGAGAAAAATGACAATTAAAGACATAAAAAATACGGTATTGCAGTATCTTCCCTTTGAAGACAAGATTGCCGAGTCGGATCGCCAAATCGAACAGTTGCGAAAACAAAATCCGCAACAATCTCTGCAGGGCGAAACATCTTTGGCCATTCGCGAATTGCAGGTCCAGCAAACGAAACTCCTAAAAGAGATATACTCAAATTTGACGCCGTGGCAAACCGTCCAGGTCGCTCGCCATCCACAGCGTCCTATTTTCAGCGATTATTTGAGCTTAATGTTTAAGGACGTCCGACTTCTACACGGCGACCGCTGTTTTGGCGACGACAAGGCCATCGTAACGGCTCTGGGACAAATCGGCCGCGAAAAAGTGATGATCATCGGCCAGAACAAGGGAAAAGACGTTAAGGAAAAAGTTCTTTGCAATTTTGGCTGTCCCAATCCGGAAGGCTACCGCAAGGCCTTGGTCAAGATGAAACTGGCCGAAAAGTTCGGCCTGCCGGTGGTTACCCTCATTGATACGCCGGGGGCCTACCCAGGCATCGGGGCCGAAGAACGCGGCCAAGCTCAGGCCATCGCCGTCAATCTGATGGAGATGAGCCGGCTGCGCGTCCCAATTGTCTGCGTGGTGATCGGCGAGGGCGGCTCCGGCGGTGCATTGGGCATCGGCATCGGCGACCGATTCGCTATGCTCGAACACGCCTACTATTCGGTCATTTCGCCGGAAGGCTGCGCAGCCATCCTCTGGCATGACGGCGCGCAAGCCCCTCGCGCGGCTGACGCCTTGAAGCTCACCGCCAAAGAACTGCTCAAACTCAAACTGATCGATGCGATTATCCCCGAACCGCTCGGCGGGGCCCATCGCAACATCCACGACACCATTTACAACGTCGAGCAGTTCATCACCAAAAGTCTGGCCCAGCTCAAGCGGATCCCCATCGACAAACTGGTTAAAAACCGCTACACCAGGATTCGTAACATTGGAGTCGCCTGTGTGCCGGCCTCGGAGTTTGCCGCAAAAGAAAAAGTCCACACCGCGATTCCCGACCGTCTGTCGCTCAAAACACAATTGGAAGCGGCCAAAAAATCACCCCACGTCCCAGAAACGACCTCCTCGAAATAATAGCCCCCGTCAATTTTTCTGTTCGAGTCAGTCGCTTAAAAACCCATTTGTTCGAGCCATTGACGGCACAACGCCGGCCAGCCGGCTGCCGGGCCTGCCGAAGGGCGCATCCCGAAACCGTGCCCGCCTTTAAGGAAAATATGCAACTCCGCCGGCACGTTGGCTTGACGTAAGCCCAGGTAATAACGGATGCTGTTTTCCGGCAAAACGCCTTTGTCATCATTGGCATGCACCAAAAACGCCGGCGGCGTCTGGGCGGTAATCTGCAGCTCATTGCTCACCAGCCGCAGCAGCTCCTCCGCAGGTTCCTGCCCCAGCAGATTATTCCGTGAGCCGCGATGGACAATCGCCGGATCCATTGAAATAACCGGATAAATCAAAATCTGAAAATCCGGACGACACGAGACTGCATCGATGGCATCGGCGTTTTCGCCGGTGGGAACCGGTTGATTAAAATGCGTCGCCGCGGTCGAGGCCAGATGCCCCCCGGCCGAAAAACCGAGTATCCCGATCCGATCGGGATTGATCTTCCATTCTTCGGCACGTGCCCGCACCAGACGAATCGCCCGCTGGGCATCCATCAACGGAAACGGATGTCGATACCCTCTGGCCGGCAGACGATACTTAAGGATAAACGCCGTAACGCCGACGGAATTGAACCACTCGGCGATTTGCCGCCCTTCGTGATCCATTGCCAGTCCTGAATACCCCCCGCCCGGACAAATGACCACCGCCGTACCGCCTGCACTGTCACTGGTCGGGTGGTACACCTGGATTGTCGGCTTGTCCTGATCCGCTTGTCCCAGTGCCCCTGGCGCACCGTCAGGCCACAACTCAATCACAGGCCGCTCCTCTGCGGCCCCCATGGCCCCGCTGCACAACAACCCCGCCATTACCATACCCATCACCATTTGCTTCATCATTGGTCCTTGTCCCTTCCCGTTTCGATTGTCGTCTTGATAATGTGATAGAATTGCTCAGAAATAATGCGTCTATCAAACGCCTGGACATACTGCCTGCCATTTTGCCCCCTTTGCCGATATATGTCAATGTCGCAAATCATGTGCTCAATCGCCGCAATCCACTCATCCGACGTCGAGGCCAGCAGCCCCGCCTTGCTGTCGTTGACGAATGTCGCATTCACACCGACCGGCGAGGCAACCACCGGCAGCCCGGCCGCAAAATACTGCAGCACCTTAAAGCCGCACTTACCTCGGGTAAAACGATTGTCCGGCAGCGGCGCCAGGCCGATATCGCACGCCGCCAAATCGAGTGCCTGGGTCGTCAGCGACCACCGACACCGTTCAACAGGCATATGCTCCAAATCAAAGAACGCATCGGCAATAATGCGCAGGACGACATCGCGTCGGCGTTTTCCGATATGCTCAAATACAGGCTTGAGTTGAGCCAGATATTTCAACGTGCTTTGACTGCCAATCCAGACCAGCCGAATCGTATCGGGGGCTTTGTCAGGCCGGCACACCTGATAGGCCGATACCTCCAAACCGGTCGGCAAAACTAAGACCCGCCCGCAGTACCGGCGGGCATGGTCAGCCAAATACTCATTGCCGGCAATCATTACATCCATCATTTTCGCCGTACGGGCAAACAAACGATAATGACTGGTGTTGTCGCTTTGCGGCCGCGAAGGGCTGTACATAATCGCATCATCAAAGTCAAAAATCAGTTTCGGCCGGTAATGCCCCAAGACCATCGCATCACGAAAATTCAGACACTTGCGAAGAAGCAGCACGGCATCGTACGCACGCGACGACTTGAACAGCCGCCATCGCGCCACAGCTCCTTTCGGCAATGCGCAAACCGTACACGAAATCCCTCGCTGTTGGAGAAAATCCAAATGATCCCCAATCCGCAGCCGAAAACTGGCACGCGACGGATTGTTGCTGATAATCAGCAGCTTCACGGCGTGCGTTCCTCCACCGCGGCTTTCTTGAAGACCACCTCAATCCCGTTACACGGAACCAGATAGCACCCATGCAGTTCGTAACACTCCTGCATCCACCGACAGCTATTGACCAACAGACCGAACACTTTGCGCAGATGCCGCGATATCCAAAACGGCGTCTTAAAATCCAGTTTCAGCGACACAATCTCTATTCGCATATCCGAATAAAAGGTCGGTACTTTTCGCCGCAACTGCTGTTGCGGCCTGACAAAATAGTAAAACGAATACAATCCGAAAAACCGTTTGTGGGTGTAATCGGAATAATAGTACGGATTGGAAAAATGCGGCACAAAGTCATACGCCCTGCCGTCATCGCTCAGAACCCGCAGCATCTCGCCGAGCAGCCCTTCGAAATGGTCGATATGCTCCAGTACGCTGCGGCAATACAGCCGATCCGCACAGCCGTCCGGTAAAAACGGAAGCCCCTTTTCAATGTCCGCGACAATATCTACCGCCTCCAGATCCACACGGTCAATTGTAATCACAGACGCATCGCGCCGCTTTGGCCCGCAACCGATTTCAACTGCCACTGCACGCCCCCCGGCCAGCCGCTTGGCAAGATCAATTTTGATTTTGGCGCTCACTGGGTTTCCCTCTTCATCGTTCAAATTCCCAATGCCTTGCGGCTGCTTCGGGAAAACAGCGGAGGCACAAGCAATCTCCGGATTTTCTTGCCGATCCGCATTCTTTTGGAATTGTAATACCGTTTCTGCCATGTTTGGTATTTTTCTTCAAATTCCGACAACGCCGGCGGATTGCCTTTGAAACCGACCCCGACGACCGTGTGAGGAAAGTTTTCC
>JAAYQH010000480.1 GCA_012519365.1 Planctomycetota bacterium
CACGGCTTGCCGCTTGCTGTCCTTTGTCCGTCAGGGTAATATACCCATAGGGTTTGTAGTGAATCAATTGCCGTTCCGCCAATGTCCGCAGCGCACCGGTTACCGAGGCCGCAGAGACCTGCAGGTGCTCTGCAATATCCTTGCTGCGAGCCACATTTCCGGACTGCAGCAGGACATAGATCGCCTCAAGGTAATCTTCAAGAGACGCACTGAGTTGTTTTTTTAAGAAACTCATAATTAAAATCCGGTTAATATAATTAGGTTAACCTAACATTTCAAGTGCAATTTTTGCTTTTTTTTCAAAAAAACTGTCCATTTTCATTGATTTCGGTGAACATCTTTAAGAGGATGACTTAGAATTCGGAAAATGTCTTTGAATTTACCGAATAGAGAACAATGGATGATATGAACCGAGAAAGGAGAGTGCTTCATGGTGCATGCCGAAAAGTACTGTATTTGCACAATGTTTATCTTTTTATGCTTTTTGTTTCCTCCCCTTTTCGCAGACTCGCTGACAATGGACTTCCCCGCAAAAGTTGGCCCGCAAGTACAACTATCCGCTCAGCCGTTTAATTTGAATGAGGTCAAACTCCTGGACGGACCGTTCAAAAAGGCAATGGAACTGAACGCCGAGTGGCTGCTGTCTTTGGAGCCGGACCGCTTTCTGGCATGGTTCCGTAAGGAGGCCGGACTGGAGCCCAAAGCCGAGGTGTACGGCGGCTGGGAAAGCGAAACCATTGCCGGCCATAGTCTCGGACATTATATGTCGGCCTGTGCAATGATGTATGCCAATACCGGACAGGAGGCATTCAAACAAAAAACCGACTATATCGTCGATGAACTGGCAGCGGTTCAGGACACTCACGGCAGCGGTTATATGTCGGCGTTTCCCAACGGAAAACGGGCTTTTGAAGAAGTCTCCCGCGGAGAGATTCGATCCGGCGGGTTTGACCTGAACGGCATCTGGGTCCCGTGGTACACCCAACATAAATTGATGGCGGGCTTACGCGATGTTTATGTGTACACCGGCAACAAAAAGGCACTTGACGTGTGGATTCGTCATGCCGACTGGATTGATCAATTGCTGGCAAACCTAAACGACGAACAATGGCAGCGGATGCTGGCCTGTGAGCACGGCGGAATTAACGAAACGTTCGCCGATTTATACGCGATTACCGGCGATAAGCGATACCTGGCGCTGGCCGAAAAGTTCTACCACAAGGCGGTTCTGGATCCGCTTAGTGAGCAACGCAACATCTTGCCCGGCCTGCACGCCAACACGCAGATCCCCAAAATCATTGGATCCGCACGGCTGTATGAACTGACCGCAAAGGAACGATACGAGACAATAGCAGAGTTCTTCTGGACAACCGTCGTTAATCATTACACGTATGCCAACGGCGGCAACAGCGCCGAGGAATATTTCGGACAACCCGATCGTTTGGCTGAGCGGATGCACGACACAACCGAAACATGCAACACTTATAATATGCTCAAGCTGACACGGCATTTATTCGCATGGAAGCCGAACGCATCCTATATGGATTATTATGAGCGGGCGCTGCTGAATCACATTCTGGCCCATCAACATCCAGAAGAAGGCGGCCGGCTGGTCTATAAAGGCTTTTTGGATATGCCCGCCCGCAAGGGGTTCAGTCATCCGACTCGCTCCTTCTGGTGTTGTGTCGGCACAGGGATGGAAAACCATGCCAAATACGCCGATACCATTTATGCCCATGCCAACGATACCCTTTATGTCAATTTGTTTATCTCGTCGGTTTTGAATTGGAAAGATAAAGGCATCACCCTCACCCAGCAAAGCCAACTGCCCCCTGCCGGACGCGTCACGCTCTCTTTTGCAAGCGATAAGCCGCAGCGTCTTGAGCTCAAAATTCGAAAGCCGTATTGGACAACCAGCGTCACAGTAACCCTCAACGGTCAGCCCATGCCTGCAACTTTAGAAGACGATGGCTACTTAACCCTGCGGCGTATTTTCGAACAGGGCGATCAAATCGTTTTAACATTACCGATGAACCTGCATACCTCCCCACTGCCGGATATGCCCAATCGTACCGCCTTTCTATACGGCCCGACGTTGCTGGCCGCGTTGCTGAACGAGAGACAGGAGCCTCCGGTATTGGTGGCCGAAAATACCGAAGTCCTCTTAAAGTCCTTTAAGCAAACCGCTCCGCTTGAATTCATTTTAGATTCGGCGGCTCGTCAGCTCGGCCCAAACGGTTGGCAGCCGATCTCCCTGAAATTCATTCCGCTTTACACGATCGCAGAACAACCCTATGCGGTCTATCTGGATGTGTTCGATCCGGATGCCTGGGCGGAAAAAGAGGCCGAATTTGCCGCTGAACAGGAACGCCTTCGCCGGCTTGAAGCGATGAGCATCGATACACTGCAACTGGGTCAGATGCAGCCTGAACGCGACCACAATCTGACCGGAGAACGCACCAACGTCGGGACTTTCGGCGGACGCATGTGGCGGGACGCGTACAACGGCTGGTTTGAATTTGATATGAAAGTCCTG
>JAAYQH010000481.1 GCA_012519365.1 Planctomycetota bacterium
CCGCCGTATCCGGCCGCACCCAAAATCGCCAAAACAATCAGCCATGTAACCAGTTTCTTAAGCATCTCCATAAGAGTATTCCTGTGTTGAATGAATTGAGTTGTGTACGATTTATCCGTTTTCCGAGTAAGATTCAGATTCCCGGTTGTTCAGCTCTGTGCTCTCGTGCTCCCATCCGCCGCCGAGGGCCTTGTACAGGGCGATAATATCCTGAATAATCTGTCCTTCGCTGACAGCCAGCCGATCTTCCTGCAGGGACAACGACCGCTGGACATCCAGCACGTTTTGAAAATCGGTCAACCCGCTGCGATACAGCACCTCGACCTTGTCCAGTGAATCACGTGCAGCTGCAACCGATCGCCGCAGGGCCTCGGCCCGCTGCTGTTCCTGCACCAATGCGATCATGGCGTTTTCGACCTCTTCAACCGCGCGCAAAACAGTCGCCTCATAGGCCGCTGCGAGCTGACGCGTGAAGGCTTGCTCTACCGCCACCAGGCTGCGGAGCCGGTTGCCGTCAAATAATGTCCATCGTACGCCGGGGCCGAAGCCGAATGTCCGGCTTGACCAGTTGCCCAGATCCGAAAACTGCAGTGCCTCCAGCCCCAATGTTCCGCCCAGCGAAAACGACGGATAGCGCTGTGCTTCAGCTACGCCGATCATTGCCGTCTGCGAGGCCAGCGCCCGCTCTGCACTGCGAATATCGGGACGGCGTCGCAGCAATTCAGCCGGTACACCCGTTGTCGGCAGACGCTGGATCTCGGGCATAGGGGCCGGCACGAGCAATTGATTCCTCAGCTCGCTGGGCGTTGTGCCTACCAGCACTGCCAGCCGATTGACTGCTGCGGTCTCGGCAATTCGCAGAGAGGGGATTTCCGACTCGGTATTGGCCAGATTCAATCGGGCTTGGGAGACATCCAGCTCCGGCGCGATTTCGGCGGCGTACCGATCCTGTGTCAATTCCAAAGTTTTTCGCTGAATTTCCACATTGGCCATGGCGTAGCGAAGCCGCGATTGTGCGGTGCGAAGCTCGGTATAATTTCGCGCCACCTCGGCGTATAAACTCAGACGCACGTCATGGTAATCCTCGATGCTCTGTTCCAGAGTCGCCTGGGCCGATTCGACCGACCGGCGAATCCGACCAAATAAATCCAGCTCCCAAAATGCATCAAAACCGGCCGAATAAAGGCTGTATTCCTGGCCAATGCCGGTGAGGCTGTTGGCGCTGGAACGCAAGCGAGTATAGCTGCCGGAGGCGTCCACAGCCGGCCATTGCTCGCCTGCGACATACGCCCGCAGTGCCCGCGATTGTTCAATGCGTGCCACAGCCGCCTGCAAGTCCAGGCTGCCTGCGTCGGCCTGAGCGATCAAATCGACCAGCACAGGGTCATCAAACGTCGTCCACCACTGTGCCAGGGCGGCCTCATCCACCGGCCCGGCCTGTTCATTGCCGCTCCATTGCGACGGCATTGCCATCTCCGGCCGCACATAATCCGGCCCGACCGTACATCCTCCTGCCGTCAGCAATACCAACCCGACGATGCTGCAGCCGCATTGTACTTTCAACGATTTTAACATTGCACAACCCTTATTGTCTTCGACCTTTCACAGCTTGCTTTCAGGTGCTATCGTTCGGACGGCGACAAGTACACCTGAAACATCTTCAATAGCGACGATGCTTCCTGTTTTGGATTAAATTCACCCAACGCAGGAACCAGAAACAGCGTTCCGATAATGGCCCGCTGAAAAAACGCCGCCGTTTTCTTCGGATGCACCGGCTTAAACACGCCGTGGTCAATGCCTTCTTGAAGAACAGCGGCCAACAACTGATTTTCTTCGTTGACATGTTTACGCTTGATGCTTTTGTCCATTTTGCAATACACCTCGGCACGATCCAAAAACTGAAAATAGCCGCGGTTTTGCGTAAAATACATCAACGACACTTCCAGAAAGGCACGCAGTTTTTGCAGCGGCGATTTAGCGGCTGCAATCGCTTGCTGTTGACGCTGACGAATCTGTTCAAACAGCCGCGTGGCCGTATAAACCATCAGGTCGTCTTTGTCTTTGAAATAGTTATACAGCGTCCCGGTCGCCAGGTTGGCGGTCTCGGCGACCCGATGGACGGTCAGTTTGTCAAGCCCATATTGATCAAAGACCTGCAATACTGCCGCAAATACAGCTTCGCGGACCAATTGGTCCGCGAAAACCTGTCGTTGTTTTAAGATTTTACCCATTGCGACACGCCGTTTACTGTCTGAAAAAATGAACAGTGGTTCAACATATTGAACACCAGTTCACATGTCAAGCGAAATATCTCAAAAAACGAAAAAAAGTTTTCTGTTTCCGTCAACCTTAAAAGAAGACAAATCGGCAATCTTTTTTTTACCTATCCGGTCTTGTCCGGCCGCCAGACAGCAAAATCGGCACAGAAATAGGGGTGATTTTGATAGGATTTGACAACGCAACCCGTTATGATAACGTCTTTTGATGCGTGATCAATCCCATCCCGGAGAGTTGAAAGATGACGACGTGTCGATTGAAAGAGATGTTGGGGGGCAATGCGTTTGCGGTCGTGGCCGAGCTGACCGGCGGAGCCGGCTATAAGACAGAGCCGTTTGTGCGGTTTCTTCAGGACTGGCAGGCGTCCGACAAGCGGCTGCCGCCGGGTTTTCATTTTGCCGGCATTACCTTTCCGCAGAATCCGGGAGGTGTCGCCAGTGTTGATCCCACCGATGCGCTGGCGGTCATGCACGCAAAGGGGCTGCTGGAGGGGCTGGATTATATCCCGCATATCAGTTGCAAGGACAGCAACACCGATGCGCTGCTCAGTACGCTGGCCGGTTACCGCGCACGCGGGGTTGAAAGTGTGCTGGCCCTGACCGGCGACAAACCGCTTGAGGCCAAAGGCGTCTTTGAGGTCGAATCGGTGGGGCTGCTGGGGATGATTCAAAACCTCAACCGTAAGGCACTGCTTGATGCCAGGCCCGGCCAATGGGACCGTGTGCATCAGTTTTATCCCGGCGCGGCGGTTTCGCCGTTTAAGTACACCGAGGCCTCGCTGATGCAGCAATATTACAAGATGGAAAAGAAAATCGCCGCCGGGGCGAAATTTCTCATTACACAGGTCGGGTGGGACTGGAAAAAATCTGTCGAACTGTTTGGCTACCTTAAAGACAACGCTCTCGATATTCCTGTTCTCGGTAATGTGTATTGGCTGACCACCCGCACTCCGGCGCCGCGGCTGATGCACGACATCAAACTGCCGGGCTGCTACGTCAGCGATGCGCTGCTGGCTCGCCTGTACAGTGAAACCCTTGAGGAGCATATTGAACGCGCTGCCCAGCAGACCGCTATGTACAAGGCGATTGGGGCTGCGGGTGTCGATATCGGCGGTGTTCATGATCTTGAGATTTTTATGCGTATTCTGAATCGGGCCGCTGAGATTGGTGACGACTGGCCCCGGTACAAGGACAATCTCTGCTGGCCGGCGGAGAATGCTTTTTATCTGTACGATGACAACGGCTGTCGTGTGTCGCTGTCGGCGCCGAAGAAAAAATGCAATGAACGCTTCTTTGATCTGCTGCATCGGGCGATTTTGGATCCTGACCATTGCGGTTTTCGAGCGTTTCGTGCCACGCTGCGGGCGTTTCACGCCGATCGCGAAGGCAGTTTCAGCAACAAAGCCTTTAACGGCATCGAAAAGCCGATCAAGTACTGGCTGTTCGAGTGCGAAGAATGCGGCGACTGCTACTTGCCCGAAAACTTTGGGTATTGTACAATTGGGGGATGTGAGAAGGGACTGGACAATGCCCCGTGCGGCGATGCTACGGTCGATGGCTGGTGCGGCAACAACCTTGAACGCCTGTGCATTGGCGAGAAGATTTATTATTGTGCCGCGGCTGAACCGAACGGCCGTTTGAAACTGCGCCGGCAGATTAACCGGCCGCGAAAACCGGCCCTTGAGCATACCAGTTCTATTGTGAATTATCTGTTTGGAAAGGACCATACGATGAA
>JAAYQH010000482.1 GCA_012519365.1 Planctomycetota bacterium
AGACGAGCGTGTCATCCGGCAGGGTGGAAAGCCGTTTGAGCGATTGGTATAAGGTCTCCGCGGAACACTCAAAAGGACGGCCGCACCCAAAGCAAAACAGCGTATCACCACTGTAGAGCATGGAGCCGGCGGCTGGATGCATCGCATAATAACAGACGCTGCCGCTCGTATGTCCCGGTGTACCCAGTACGGTGATTGTCCAATCGCCCAATTTGAGCGTATCTCCGTCTTTAACACACATATCCGTCTGGGCTATGCGATGTGGCTCGGCACTGAGCACCGTGCAGCCGAACGTTTTTTTCAGGGCAGCGATGCCTCCGATGTGGTCGGCATGATGATGGGTTGCCAAAAGATGTGTCGGCCTTAACCCCTTTTTTGCGAGGACATCCAGCACGCAGGACGCCTCGGACGGATCCACTACCCAGCATCTGTCATTCTGATAGGGATGAATATAGACCCAGTTGTCCCCGCAGGCTTTTACAGCGATATTGAGCATACCAAAAGTATAAGCAACCGGCGCCAAGCTGAAAAGTTTTTTCTGTCCTGGACGACAAGAAAGAGACTCTCTGAAAAAGAAAAGGCCGACAGGAAACGCCTTTCCCGCCGGCCTGACAGGTGTTTATCGGTCTGAGTTACTTTTTGTCTTCTTTAGGGGCCCCGATCAACAACAACGGCGCCGCAATCGCGATTGAGGAGTGCGTACCGACGAGAATGCCGATTAACATCACGCAGGTAAATCCTCGAAGGCCTTCACCACCCCAGATGTACATAATCAACACCACGATAAACGTTGTCATCGAGGTCAGCAATGTTCGACTGAGGGTCTGGTTAATACTATTATTGATTAATTGAGGCGTCAGGATAGAGGATTTGCCGCGGTTTTCACGAATGCGGTCAAAGACCACAATGGTGTCGTTCAGCGAGTAGCCGATAAGGGTCAAGAACGCCGCGATGATTTCCTGATTGATCTTAAAATCGCCGATCAGCAGGGCATTGCCCAGCGGCGTTCCGGCAAGATAGGTACACCCCGTCACCGCACCGAGCGCAATACACACGTCGTGTATCAAAGCCACTATGGCGGTGACACCAAATCGCAGCGTACCGAATCGAATCCAAATGTAACCGATAATACCGACCAGCGACAGAAGAATCGCCACCATCGCCTGCTGTTTGGCCTTGCTGCCGATGGAAGGATCGATCTGGGTGACCCGCGAAAGCGATTCTTCCAGCGATGCGGCGGTGATCAGTTTGTTTTTTTCGTTTTTCACGAAGCGTTCCCATTCATTTTCGTCCAGCTCACGATATCCCGCTTCCGGATGGACGCTGACATAGACGAATTTGGTCAGCCGTTGTTCAGGATCCGGTTCCTGGAGATTTTCGTCCAGGATATTGTAACGATACCATTCTAAATCCTGCATGTCGGGCTTGAAACGAATGTCGCGGATGCGGGCATCCAGATCCGCGGCCGTGGTACCGGTTTCCAGTTCGCAAACCAGTTTAATTCCGCCCAGATAATCTGCCAAAATCGCCGCATCGTCCGAGCTGGGAAGGATGCGTTCTTCCCGGAGGATTTTAATCCCCAGGTTTTCCCGAACAGCCAGAAAGTCCTTGAAGGCTTCGCGGACGGCATCGGTGACGACTTCGTGTACCACAGGGTCGCCGATGATGACATTTTCATCTTCTTTGAAAGCGGCCTCAAGAACCTCCCGAACGGCTGCGATATTAAAGCGACTGGTCGAGACTTCAAAGACATTCTGCTCAATGGGCGTCACCTTAAGTTGTCCCAGACGCTGTCCCAGTTGGCGGGCGGCCTCACGAATCCGTTCAAGAATTGTTTCTGCATTCGGCACCGGCTCTGTTTGAAAGGTCAACCGGGCGGTGGTGACGTTGGTTTCCGCCGTGCTGATCTCAAACTGACGTCCGCTTGTTCCCACCTCATTGACGCGGGCTGCGGCCAATGCCATATTGCCGATGGAAAGGGCATAGTCTCTGAAGCGGCGTTCGACCGCGGCACGGTCCAGTCCGGCACCTTCCTTCAGGTCGATCTGAACGCTTGTTCCGCCGGTAAATTCAATGTCGTATTTGCTGTTGGTCGTCTCATCACGGGTGAAAAAGATGACCAAACCGCCGACAACCAAAATCAGCGAAATGGGAAAAAAGACCGACCGCAGCTTCATCCAGTCAACAGAGACATTCTGAAACAGCCCGAACATCGGCAGCGGGCCGGTCAGCAGACGGGATGTCGTCAACAGGTCAAAGATCACCCGCGTGACGAACAGGGCCGTAAACATACTGGCCAAAATACCCAGCATCAGCACAATGGCAAAGCCTTTGATTTCTTCTGAGGCTACCATATACAAAATAGCTGCCACACCAAAGGTAGTAACGTTGGAGTCGAAAATAGTGCTGAACGCCCTCGAATAGCCGTTGGCAATCGCCGAGCGAAGCGAGGAGCCGCGCTTCTGTTCTTCTCGAATACGCTCAAAAATCAGCACATTCGCGTCCACGCTCATACCAATGGTCAAAATCAAACCGGCAATGCCCGGCAGGGTGAACGTCGATTGCAGCAGCGCCATCACGCTCAGGACAATGATGATATTCATCACCAGCGCTATGTCGGCAATCGCACCGGCCAGCATATAATAGATGAGCATGAAGATGGCCACGGCCGCCAGTCCGATCAGACCGGCCCGAATCCCTTTTTGCAGGTTGTCGGCCCCCAGCGTCGCGCCGATGGTACGCTCCGAAATCGGCACATCGCTGAGCCGCGCCGGCAGTGAACCGGCGTTGAGTTTGTTGACCATGTCCTCAATTTC
>JAAYQH010000483.1 GCA_012519365.1 Planctomycetota bacterium
AGGCCTTGCCTGCTACCTGATCTGCGGCACTCAGCGTACAGCCTGATGGCAACAGCGGCTCGAGAGACTCTTTCGCTGCTTTCGCACAAAAACCGTCCGCCGCAACCAGCGCACACAACCGCTCACAATCCGACTGCACCCCAACCGTTCGCGGCAACGCCAACGAGAGGCGCGGGTGCGGATTGAACCCCTGTGAAAAGATCAGCGGCACCTGCGCTCTGACCAAAATCCGCCGCCATAACGACAACGTTTCCTGATGAGATAAAAACGCCAATCGGCCGTGAATCTTAAAATCAACAATAAACGTCACATACTCCGTTTGCATCCGCCGGTCTCTAAAAGTTTTCCGGCAAAATTTTCGACGCTGCATCCCGCAGCACATTTTTGATCTGCCGACTCGAATCGAGCGTGGCAACCCGTCGCGCCAATCGGCCGCACTGCTCGATGGAGACGGAACGTACAATTTTTTTGACCTCCGGAATCATCGGCACCGCCAGCGAAAGCGTCCGCACTCCCATTCCCAGTAACAGCATAATAAACTCCGGGTCAGAAGCCACTTCACCGCAAACACTCAGGCCGATGCGAGCCTTGTGGGCCTCCTGAATCACGCTGCGAATCAGACGCAGCACCGCCGGTTCGGCTGGGGAAAACAGCGTCGATACATGTTCATTAGCCCGATCGACCGCCAGGGTATATTGGATCAGATCGTTGGTGCCAATACTGAAAAAGTCCGCTTCCTGGGCCAGCAGGCCGGCCGTCAGTGCTGAACTGGGCGTTTCAATCATGATCCCTATCGGCATTTTGGCATTGTAGGGGACGGCATACTCATCCAGATCTTCCATAACATCGCGTACAATCATCTTCGCCTGCCGCAATTCCTGCAGTGTCGTAATCAGCGGAAACATCATCCGCACATCCCCCAGTACCGAGGCCCGCAAAATCGCCCGCAACTGCGTCTTGAACATCGGAAAATTCTGCAGACAATAGCGAATCGACCGCAGCCCAAGGGCCGGGTTTGTTTCGTTCGGATGCCAGTTCGAATGCGGCATTTTGTCGGCACCGAGGTCCATTGTGCGAATCACCACGGGTTTATCCTTCAGGGTACGAATCGTCTCGGCGTACGCATGGTAGTGATCATCTTCGGTCGGTTCCGAGCCGCCGTATAAATAAAGGAACTCCGTGCGGTACAGCCCGATGCCGTCACCGCCCTTTTCGAGCACTTGTGCGGCCTCATCGGGAAATTCAATATTGCCCATCAATTCGATGCGAACGCCGTCGCGGGTTTCGGCGGGCAGATCCCGCAACACATTCAGTTCACTGACAAATCGCGTAACCTGTTCGGCATAGCGTTTGTATTGAGCAAGCGTTTCTTCATCGGGATCGATAATCACTACGCCGCGATTGCCGTCCACAATGACCTGACAGTCCGGCGAAATTTCCAGCGACAACTCCCCCAGTGCTACCACTGCGGGGATCCCCAGCGAGCGGGCTACAATAGCGGTATGACTGGTTCGCCCGCCGCGTTCTGTAGCAAACCCTTTGACAAAGGTTTTGTTGAAACCGGCCGTCTGGGTCGGCGTCAGATCGTGCGCTAAAATCACCACATCTTCGCGCAAATGGCCCAGGTTGTCCTCAACCCGTCCCTGCAAGTGCTTGAGCAGTCGTCTTTCAATATCATAAATGTCAGCCGCCCGTTCGCTGATGTACGTGTCATCAATGCCGGCGAAGTGCGAGGCAATCTCACGCAGCACTGTGGAGACGGCATACTCGACAGTCACCTTTTCTTTGTTGATCAGGTCGGTAATTCGTTTGCGGAAACTCTTATCCCGCAAAAACCGCATATGCACCGCAAAAATGTCGCCGATTTCACTTTCTTCGATCCGTTTGGCCGATTTGATCTCGTCCAGTTCCTGGATCGCCCGCGCGAAGGCCTTGCGCACCCGCTGGATCTCGGCGGTCCGCTGCGACG
Organism: Planctomycetota bacterium; assembly: GCA_012519365.1. Classification (GTDB taxonomy): domain Bacteria; phylum Planctomycetota; class Phycisphaerae; order Sedimentisphaerales; family Anaerohalosphaeraceae; genus T3Sed10-213. Next base: position 1,970 of record JAAYQH010000483.1, read on the forward strand.
GCATAATCGTCCGGCGAGGAATGCGATAATCCCGAGAGTCAATCACCATCGCTTTGGCAATCGCAATACCCGGCGAAACCGCTATGCCTTTTCTGATCTCCATGATCGGCTATCCTTCCTCCTGTTGCCCGACCTGCGGCTGGGAAACACCCATAAAAAACTGCTCGGCCAATTCCTTCAGTGCCTCAACGGCTTTTTGTGCTTCGGGTCCTTTGGCGCGAATCTTAAGCCGCGAACCACAAGTGGCCGCCAGCATGGTCATCTGCATAATGCTCTTACCATCCACCGTCGTATCGCCGTGACTGACCGAAATGTCCGCGTCAAAAGTATTCGCCAAATCTACAAACTGCATGGCAGGCCGCATATGCAATCCTTCCGGATTGCGAATTTCAACTTCAATTTCAAGACAGGGTTCAGACACTTCACGCTCCATTACGCGGTTTGACACTGTTTGCCTTGCAACCGGTTTTACTCAGCCATTCCCCCATCAGAATCCTTGATTGTTTCAATGATCTCTTGGGCGTTTTGGGCCTGACGCAGAAAGCGACGAAAATCATCGTTTTGCAGATTCTTGAAGATAGCCTCCATTGCCTGAAGATGTTTGTCCGGATTCGAGGTTGGGCTTAGCAGCAGAAAAATTGTATACACCGGTTGTTTATCCAGCGACGAAAAGTCGATGCCCGCGGCTGAACACCCCACGACCGCCACCATTCGGGGCACATCGGGGTGCTTGACGTGCGGCACCGCCACCCCTTTGCCGATGCCGGTGCTGGCCTCATCCTCGCGCTGGATTACCGCATGGGCGAGTACCTTTGGATCCGCTTTGCCCAGTTTCTTTTTCTTATGCAGCGCGTTAATTAATTCCTCTATCGCTGTATTTCGATCGGTTGCCGTCAATTGTGCCACAATGGCATCAAAGCAAATGATGTCGGACAGTTTCATTGTTCCTCCAGTAAAGCAAACACTCTTTAGGCAAACAGCCATCTCCGTCGTCGCGGATTCAGAGAGCCTCTCCTTCCTGAATCTGCGTGGGTTCGGACTGCCGTTCACGCTCGGCAGGCGATGGGTACTTGTTGTCGCGTTGTTTTTCCTTAAGTTTACGCAGTTGACGTTCCATCTTGTGCATCGCCAAATCAATGCACGCATAGAGATCCTCTCCGCTTTCGCGGGCGACCACATCGTCACAATGCTCCACGCTGGCAATGATTTCTACGCTTTGCATCACGCCGGTGCTTTTTTCCACGATCACATCAACCTGGCTGACCAAATTCATATAACGCGGAAGTTTGGAGGCCTTGTCCTCAATGTGAGCACGCATGGCATCCGTAATCTCAATGTGCTTACCCGTGATTGTAACAATCATGAATCTCTTCCTGAAAAAAGTTATTATTTACCTGGCTTTGTCTGCTTTTCCGCTTCAAAAGCCATTTGCTCAACAGGGGTAATCACCCCCCCGCTGATAACGAAACGCAATGCCTCTTCAATCGTATAATCCAGCTCGATTGTTTCGCTTTTAGGCGTCATAATGACGTATCCGGTAAACGGCGTCGGCGAGGTCGGCACAAAAACCGTCAGAAACTCGTCCTTGGCTGCGGCTGCAACCCGTTTGATACCCGTGCCGGTGACCAGCCCAATAGACCACGTCCCTTTACGCGGATACTCCAGCGCAACAACCTTACTGAATGTTAAATCTTTTTTGGCCAGCAAGAAATCCGTTACCTGCTTGATATTTGGATATACACTGCGAATCAGCGGAATATTGGCCAACGTGTTCTCAAGAAACCGCCAAATCGTCCGCCCCATCACGCTGGCTAAAAAA
>JAAYQH010000484.1 GCA_012519365.1 Planctomycetota bacterium
CGAGACCCAATCACGCGTCGTGCCGGCCATCTCTGAGACCAGTGCCGTATGCTCGGCGGCCAGCCGATTCAGCAATGTGCTTTTGCCGCTGTTCGGCGGCCCGAGCAGGCCGATTCTCACGCCCTTGACAAGTTGTTTGGCCGGTTCGCTGCGGCGTAAAATCTCCTCGCAGTCTTTGTGTATCTGTTTTGTCTCGATCGCAGCGGCTTTCAGCCAGTTTCGCGCCCATGCCGACAAACCTGCCTCAATTTGCCCGGCCAGCAACTCGACCCCTTCCAGTGTTGCCGCTTGGGTCATAGCCATCCGCGCCTCAAGTTCGATCTGGCTTTGACATTCGGCCTGCACGTGTTCATAGAAATACGCCTCGCTCGACGTAAGCCGCCCGCCATGGCGTTGGCACAACCGGACAATCTGTTCGGTCAGCAGGGGGTTGCCGTGACAATGCACCACATAACAATCCGGCCGTTCACATGCCAGAACGATACTGTCGATAAGCTTCTGCCCGTCTCGAAGTTGCCCATAGGCCAATTGCCCGCACGGGGGCACCGTCCGACTAAAAAGCCGGCTGAGAAGCGTATCGGCCCCTTGCCCCCACACCGCCACACTGGCAATCGCCGCTGAACCGCTGGCGGTTAGCACACTGACATTCAGCGACGATGAGCAGTCCCCTGAGGATTTTTGCAATTTGCCTTGACTGTCCATAAAGACACAATACCCGAAGTTCCTCCTCTTGAAAAGTTTATTTCTTTGTGCTTTTTGTTGAGTTTCCAATGCGATTCGATACAATAGAACCCACAGAAAATGTTGACGTATATGACGCAGATTCGTTGTCATGTGCAAAACGTATTGTCTCTGCGGACAAAAACGTAAACGCATCATGGCGAGAAACCTCGTCCGGTTCATGGAAAGGGTACGATTGTGATCAAAGCACGTAGAACACGTTTAATCGGGTTGTTTGTGGCGGCGTGTTTGTTTTCGACCGCATTTGCGGCGGCCCCAGCCGAACAGCAAACGGACTATCTGGCCATTTTACTGGAAGGCAAAAAAATCGGCCATGCTGCGCATACACGCGTTGTGGATGGCCCCAAAGTCATTACCACAGAAACTCTGACAATGATACTGGGACGCGGCGGTCAGACGGTCAAAATCGAATCCTCTGAAATCCATCACGAAACCCTCGACGGCAAGCCGCTGGGCTTTGAAATGCGACTGACGATGAGCGGTATAGAACAAAAATTCATCGGCCAAATTGCCGACGGCAAAGTCACCATCACCTACGACATGATGGGCCAACAGCAGCAGTTTGTAATGGACTGGCCGCAGGGGGCACTGCTCAGCGAAGGAATGCGTCTGGTGCAGGAACAGCAGGGCCTGACCGAAGGAAAAACTTACGCGGTCAGTATCTTTCGCCCTGATATGCGTGCGGCCATCAAGGCCACCGTTCAGGTCGGCCCCAAAACCAACGTCGATTTGTTCGGCCGGGTCGTCGAGTTGACCGAGGTCAAGGTCACAATGCATGCCTCGGACCAAGCCATCCCTGTCATTAGTTACGTGGACGACGAAATGAAAGCGCTCAAAAGCCTTGTGCCGATGATGGGAATGACCCTTGAGATGATTCAATGCGACAAGGCGTTCGCTCTGCGTGATGATGATGTGGTGGATTTTCTCGATCGCCTCAGTATCAAAAGCCCGGCCGAGTTGACCAATGTCCATCAAAAAACCTCCATCCAATACGAATTGATTTCAACCTGTCAGGGCGAGCTGACCATTCCGGCCACCTCCAACCAAACCGTCACAAAGGAAAACGGCCGCCTTGTGGTGACAGTCAAGCCGGTGGCAGCCGTCTCGGATACCACGCTGCCGTATAGCGGCGATGACCCCCAAGTGCTGGCCGCCCTCAAGCCGACTGAATACCTCCAGAGCGATGACGAAAAAGTACAGGAATTGGCCAAGGCGGCTGTCGGTTCGACCACCGAAACCCTTAAGGCCGCCCGCCAGATTGAATCGTTTGTCAACGGCTATATCACCACCAAAGACCTGTCCATCGGCTATGCCTCAGCCGCGGAGGTAGCCCGAAGCCGGCAGGGCGATTGCAGTGAACATGCCGTGCTGACCGCCGCAATGTGTCGAGCGGTCGGGATTCCCGCTCGTATCGTCTGCGGCGTAGTCTATGTCGATTCCTTCATCGGCCAAAAAAGCGTCTTTGGCGGACATATGTGGACAGAAGTCTATGTCGCCGGCCAATGGATCGGGCTGGATGCCACCCGTGCGCCCAATGGCTTTGGTCCGGGGCATATCGCGCTGGCGGTCGGTGACGGAAACCCGTCGGACTTTTTCAGTTTGGTCAACACGCTTGGATGTTTCAAAATTGAAAGGATCACCCCCAATGTCAAACCCGAAACAACCACAAACTGATCACCAGAACCCTTCACGAGAGTTTCTAAAAGCCCGTTCGGAACCGTTTGTATCTGATCAGCAAAAAGGCATCCCCAGCGGCCCGGTCGAAACACCGCCGCCGGATGACGCCGAACGAATAGCGCTGCCGGCGCCGGACGCGTTCAGTTGCGGCCAAATGCCGCTGCGAGAGGTTATCGGCCAACGACGCAGCCGACGCCGTTTTTCGTCCGCTCCGCTTACCATAGAAGAATTGGCATTTGTATGCTGGGCCACCCTCGGCATGCAAAAGGTCTTTGAGGGCGGCCATGTGGTCTGGCGTACGGTGCCTTCAGCCGGAGCACGCCATGCCCTTCAGCTTTATCTGGCTGTGGGAAATGTCCAGGGGTTGCCCAAAGGCCTGTACCGTTATCTGGCGCTGGAACACGCCCTGGCCGTGCTAAAGACCGACAACGCCATTCTTGATAAGACCGCCAGGGCCTGTTTCGACCAGCGATGGATGGCACGGGCCGCAGCGGTGCTGTTTTTCTCGGCGGTGCCGTATCGTATGGAGTGGCGTTACGGCCCAGCATCCCCCAAGCTGATCGCCCTCGATGCCGGACACGCCTGTCAAAATACCTATTTGGCCGCGGAATCTCTCGGTGCCGGTGCCTGTGCCGTGGCAGCTTATGACCAAACGCGCGTGGATCAACTGGTTGGGCTGGACGGAAACGATGAGTTTGTCATCTATCTCGCCACTGTCGGCAGGGTCTGATCAGGTTCAAAGCTCACTTACAACATGAAAGGACATAAGGGAATGAAACTGCCGAAATATTCAATGGGAATCGGCGATCGGTTCGGTTGCCAGGGTGTCGCTCAATTGCAGGCGATGCGCCAGGCCAAGGCCGATGGTATCGAGGTTGCGCCGGTGTGGAATAAGTCGTTTCGGGAACACAGCATCATCGGCACCCGCCCCCAGGACGTACGCAACGAAGCCGACGCGGCGGTGGCGGCACTGAAGTGGGAGGGACCCTATTTTGTCGATGCCGATCATGTACATCTCAAAACCATCGACGATTTTCTAAAGTGCAGCAATTTTTTCACCCTTGACGTGGCTGAGGCCATCGGCCGGCCGGCTCCGGCCCAAGACATTGAGACATTTTTCCGACAACACGAAGGGTTCATCGGCACTCTTGAGATTCCCGGCCTCGAGGCGCCGTTTACCGTCACCGCTGAGGACATCCAACGGATAGCCGAGAAGTTCCTCTTTGCTGTCCAGGAAGCCGGGCGCATCTATCGTTACATTCTGGATCATAAGCCCGCCGACACATTCGTCACCGAGGTCTCGATGGACGAAACCGACACTCCTCAATCCCCGGCTGAGATGTTTTTTATTTTATCGGCGATTGCCGTCGAGGGCATCCCCGCTCAGACCATAGCGCCGCGTTTTAGCGGCCGTTTTAACAAAGGCGTCGATTACGTCGGCGATCCGGCACAGTTCGAGGCCGAATTTCGCGCCGATATCGCGGTCATTGCCCATGCCGTCAACACCTTCGGTCTGCCGAACACCCTCAAACTCAGCGTCCATTCCGGAAGCGACAAGTTTTCCATCTACCCGGCCATCCGTCGGGTGCTCCGCGATTTCAACGCCGGGGTTCATCTGAAAACCGCCGGCACCACCTGGCTGGAAGAGTTAATCGGTCTTGCGCTGGCCGATGCCGAAGGGCTGACTGTGGCCAAAGACATCTATGCCCAATCGCTGGCACACTTTGATGAACTGTGTGCCCCGTATGCAACGGTGATTGACATCGATAAAACGCGACTGCCCTCGGTACAGACCGTATCCGGCTGGAACAGCGAGCAATTTGCCGCTGCGTTGCGGCATGATCCGACATGCAAGGACTACAACCCGCATTTTCGTCAACTCCTCCATGTCGGCTACAAAATCGCTGCTCAGATGGGGCCGCGATACATCAGCCTGCTCAAACGCTTTGCCGATCGGATTGGCCCGCACGTGACTGACAATATCTATCGTCGGCACATTGTTCCTGTCTTTGGCACCGACTAAACACATCCTCTAAGGGCGAACTTGTGTGTTCGCCCTTTTTAACCTGCAAGGGCAAGCCCCTTAGCCAGAGCTGAAATCCGCCGACCCTCGTGAATCGGAAAACCTTGATTGGTGTTAATCCGCTTGGATTTGTTTTTGTACCGCGCCGCGATGTCCTTCCATCCGCAAAAAGCCTTTGGCCCAGACCACAGTCGCGGAAATTACGACAACAAACACCCCGATCAACAACGCATAACGCGTGCGAACCTGGCTCATGATAATCCCAATCAGGGCATACACCCCCGCCAGTGCATAACTGAGAGCCACAGTGTGTTTCAGCGGCAGCCCCCGATCAATAAGTTGATCATAGATGTGCCCACGATCGGAGACCATCAGCGGCCGCCGATTGACCAGTCGGCGAACCAGCGCAGTCGCGGTATCGAGAATCGGAAGCCCAAAAATCATAATCGAAGCTATCCACCAGCGGGGGACTGTTTCGGCAAACAGAATCATCAGCGCCGCCGTGACAAATCCCAGCAGCATACTGCCTGCATCGCCCATAAAAATCTTGGCCGGATGGCGATTGAACGGCAAAAAGCCCAACACCCCGCCGACCAGACTCAAGCAAATAATAATTCGCACCGGATCGCCGACCTCGCTAATGCCCAATGTTGCCAGATGGATCGACAAAATCAGCATTCCGATGGTGATGATAGCCGTTACCCCGCCGCAAAGCCCGTCCAGCCCGTCCAGCAGATTCAGCGAATTGGATGCCCCCAGCACAAAAAATACCACGATGATGGCCCCTAACGCAAAATGCAGCGGGTCGGGGATATGCAGCCCGAGCGGCTCGGCGAAATACGTCAAATTCGGCAAAATACCCACGGCAATCAGGGCCATTGAAGCGATAAACTGGCCGAGCAGTTTTTGCCAGGGTCGTATATCCAGAACATCGTCTACCAGGCCCACAAAACAAGCCACTGCGCCGCCGGCCAGAATCCCCAATAGCCAGGACAAGGCCCGACCAAACTGCTGGCAGTCTTGAATCAGGGTAATGCCGGCCAGAATCCCCACCGTCAGCCCTACCAAAATCCCGATGCCTCCCAGATAGGCGACCGGTTCTTTATGGGTTTTGACAAAATGATCCGGCTTATCGACGATGCCCAGCCGAAGGGCGATTTTTTTGCACAGCCACGTTGCCGCCAGCGCAAAAACCCATGCACTGACCAGTACCGGCCAGAAACGAAATGCCCAGCTGACAGACCGCGCCGACCCGATAAAATCCTCAAAAAGCATGATAGGTAACCTCCTCAACAGTTATCGGTTTGTCATTGTACAGGGCTTAACCGGTATTGTCTATCTTTACATTTTCCGGAGGGGAAAAATCTTGTGTGTCGCGCTTGATTTACGGTACAATTATGACGACATAGGAAGGAACAAATGATGGTCAAGAAAAAACACGACGAACAATGAATGTATTATTGACTTCAGTAGGGCGACGCGGCTATCTGGTGCGCTATTTCAAAGAGGCATTGGGCCCGGACGGCCAAGTGTGGGGGGCGGACAACAGCCGATATGCGCCGGCATTTGCCTATTGCGACCATCGCGTCATTGTGCCGGAAATTACCCACGCTGATTATCTGGATCATATCCTTCAGTTATGCCGGACCAACAAGATTGAGGTGGTTATCCCGCTTATAGACCCGGAACTTGAGATATTATCGGTGTTTCAAAGCGAATTTGAGCGACACGACATCCTGCTTCTGATCTCGCCGCCCCAGACCATTGAGATTGCCTCAGACAAATACCTTACTTGGCAGTTTGCTCAACAGCGCGGCATCGCTGTTCCCCAGACGTTTATTACAATCGAGGAGGCCTTGAATCAAATCGATGCCGGTACAGTAAGCTGGCCGTTGCTGGTCAAGCACCGAAAAGGCAGTGCCTCTTTGAATTTGACTTATTGCACCGACAAAATCCAGTTGGAAGGGGCCCTCGAGGCCTGCCAGGCTCCGATGATTCAAGAGGTTATCAAAGGTGTCGAATACGGCTACGACCTGTTTGCCGATGCCCAGTCGCGTCCTGTCAGTGTCTATTGCAAACGAAAATTGGCGATGCGAGCCGGGGAAACCGACAAGGCTGTCAGCACGAACAACCCTGCGCTCATCGAATTCGGCTCAACCCTTCTAAAACATCTAAAACTCATCGGCCCGGCGGATGTGGATGTGATGGTCGATAAAGATGGTCCCAAACTGCTCGAAATTAACCCCCGCTTCGGCGGCGGCTACCCTTGTGCACATCTGGCCGGAGCGGCCTTCCCCCAAAAGGTCCTGGCAATCCGCCGTGGCGAGCCGCTGGTCCCTGACATTGGCGCCTGCCCCGACGGCATCTGCATGCTCAAACAAGATGAAATCATCCAGCCCGACTGGCTCCTAAACGGTTAGCACCCCCCAAAAATTCAAAACGGCAAAACAGGCCCCTACCCCATGCTGCCCGATAAAAGAGCGATCATCAGCAAATTGTTGCAGTTTTTATTGCTTTTTGAGCGAAATTACGCGAAAATCCACCCACATATGAGCTTGTGTTATTGACACGGATGTTGAATTAACCCAAAAAGGAGCGCTGACGTGGCCGCTCGCACCAAACGCAACAAAACTAAACGCTCAACGGGACAACTCGTTTCGTTTCTGCCGGATTCCTATCTGGATCGAACCAGTCGACCTATCTATGCCCTGGCCTACTTGCTGGGCTTTATTTTGTTTTATGAAATTGGCACGTTTTTGATTCATCCCGAGACGCTCACCCAGTCCCTGGCCCAGCCTCAGGTGCGCGTCGTAGCCTTTGTGTGGGTACAAAATCTGCTCGAATTTATCGGATTCAGCCCCCGGATGACTTGGCTGACCGCCCCATTGGTCGTTATGGTGTTTTTGCTGGCCCTTCAGTACACATCAAAAACACCGTGGTATATCCGTATCAGTGATTTTATTCCGATGACGCTCGAGTGCATTGGGTTGGCCGTGCCGCTGATTGTCCTGAGTTTGCTGCTCAACAGTAACGGCCAGGCCGGGCCCCCTTCGGCTGCGGCGGTGATGCCGCTTCAGGAGGTCATCGACCCGCAGACTCAACGGATGTTGCTGGTCGATATTATTACCGGCATCGGGGCGGGGATTTATGAGGAGCTTGTATTTCGCCTGATCCTTATTTGTCTGCTGATGATGCTGTTTCAGGACTTGCTTGGGATGCAGAAAAACAACGCGATTTTTGTCTCGATACTAATTTCGGCGGTGCTGTTCAGTGCCCACCATCACATCTTTTTTGCCAATGGACGGTTTTTCCGAGGCGATCCGTTTACAATGGGGCGGTTTGTCTTTCGCACCCTTGCGGGAATCTATTTCGCTGTTTTGTATGCTGTCCGGGGGTTTGGTATCACCGCAGGAACCCATGCCTTTTACAATATCCTTGCGGCAATACTGAAAATGCTGGTGTTTTTTGTGCGGCCGGCCTAAAAACTTTAATTTTTTTTGACTTTTTTGCATTTGTTTACTGCTTTCAAATTCCGCACTTGTAAAATAATCGTCCGATAAGGCTGACCTAAGCTCATTATCAGGGTTGGCATGGGGTTGATTTAGCCCAGCCGATTGCGGTATAATCACTTAGGTAAGGAACACGGCAATGGCATCTTTATTGGACAGGACTGATTATTATGGATTCGCCCAAAAGCAATTTAGCTGTCAGTGAATTGGTTTTCTCGCTTTTTCAGCGTCCCCTTCATCCGGAATTGTTTACGATTTACGCGCGGCGACACTTAAAAACCGATCTTTATGAGACGATGATCTGGGCGACCGGCGGCTCACATGTAGTGACGGTGTTTGTAGGGGATGTTTGTCTGAGTGAGCTGATCAGTGCCCCCGGGCAACTGTTGCCCAAACGCGGCCTGATCGAACGGTTCCAGTTTCGCGGCCAACGGACGCACAAGTGTACCCTAAGCCGGGGACTGAGTTACATGACCGATTTTCAGATTGAAAAGATGAGTCCGAACCTCTATCGACAAAGCCATTACGATCTGGAGCGGTTTGCCCGCAATCGGGGGATGTTCGTAACGTTTCCGGAAATGGCCGTCGGCGGGCTGGAGCCTTTTAGTTATGTTTATTTTGAGGCCCGACGCAATGAACTGCATATTCACGCGTTTCATGCGTACCCGGACCAATTAACGATAATCAAGACCCAGTCGCTCTTTGATTTGCATCAATAAACATCTCAAAGACCCGTTTTTCACAAAAACGGGTCTTTTTATGCGCGCAAAAAACCGGACAAACGGTCTCGTCCGTCTGCCCGGAGATAGGTCGATCGATTGTAGAAAGGATTAGACGCGGGGTGTGCCGCCGCTGACCAGACGGGCCATCCGCTGGGATTTTCGACGTTTTCGACGGTTCTTCTCCGACGGTTTTTCGTAATAACCGTTGCGCTTGATGTCACGAATCAGGCCTTCTTTTTCGCACATCTTCTTAAACCGCTTGACCATTTGCTGAATACTTTCACCCGCACGTGATTTTACTTTGATCATAAATGTTCAAACCTTCCTGCTGAGTATTGTTAAATCGCTTTTTTACCAAAGAGAACCTTCTAATGTATCGATTTATTGCGAAAATGCAAGCCAAAATTTCATATTTTTGGCAGCGATGAGTACCCTATGCGAATTTTGCCTTGAATTTACTTGCAAATTGCACCGGTTTTGAGTAAGGTGATCACACGTTTTTGGGCTCGCCGGGGAATCGACGGCTCAGGAAAGTCGTAACTGTCTATTTTAAGATAAGTTAGGGCGGTTAGCTCAGTCGGCTAGAGCGCCTGCCTTACAA